>JABUFC010000034.1 GCA_013314715.1 Bacteroidales bacterium
ACGAAACGCAGTTAGTAGCCGTTACCAATAAGGGTTGTACCGATACCGCCAAGGCTATCATAAAAATACTTGAGCAATATACGTTCTATGCTCCTACTGCCTTTAGTCCCGATGGCGACCGCAACAACGACTTTTTCTATGTGGTAGCTCATGGTATTAAAGAAGAAGGCTTTTATTTAGAGGTTTACGATCGTTGGGGCGAGGTTATTTGGAGCACTAAGACCTACAGCAAGCTCGATGAGCGTAGCGAAAAATGGGACGGACGTGCTAAAAACCATGAAATTGTGCCAATCGGCACCTATACATGGAGGGCTGTGTTTAGAGATAGTTTTGATAAGTTACACGAAGAAACAGGTTCGGTTACAATTGTAAGATAAAATAATTTATAAGGCTGTAAGCATAAAAGCAAATCGTGTGCAAATTAAAAAAGGGCTTCAAACTAAAAAACGTCTGAAACCCTTTTTTATTGGTGGGAGCAATAGGATTCGAACCTATGACCCCCTGCTTGTAAGGCAGGTGCTCTGAACCAGCTGAGCTATGCTCCCAATTCTTAATTTGAGGATGCAAAGATATATGTAAAAAATAATATCTCCAAATTTTTCTTAAAAAAAAATATAAAATAAAATATGAACAATATAGTAAATAATTCAAAATTATATACTATATTTGTCAAAAATTCAATTCTTATGGTTATGAAAAAATCATTGATTTTAATTACTTTTAGCTTTTTAGCTGTGAGGCTATTGGCTCAAACTTATTATGTGGGTCATAAACAATTTAATTTTGTAGATCCTGCAAGAAGTAGAACTATTCAAACCGAGGTTTATTATCCGGCAACAAGTGCGGGTGATAATACACCTTTTGCCAGTGGTCAATTTCCGGTTTTAGTGTTTGGTCATGGTTTTGTAATGTCGTGGGACTCTTATCAATGGCTTTGGGATAGTTTAACAACCAAAGGTTATATTATGGTATTTCCTCGAACAGAAGGAAGTATTTCTCCAAGTCATGCTGAATTTGGTACGGATTTAAAGTTTTTGAATGATTATGTTTTGTCAGAAGGTTCTAATTCCTCATCGTTTTTTTATCAGCACATATTAGGAACGAGTGCTATTATGGGGCATTCGATGGGTAGAGGAAGTTCGTTTTTAGCTGCAGCCAACAATACTAATTTAACTACATTAGTAAATTTTGCTGCTGCCGAAACAAACCCAAGTGCAATTGCAGCTGCTGCCAATGTTACGGTTCCTGCTGTTGTATTTTATGGCGTAAACGATGGTGTTGCTCCTCCGGCAAATCATCAGATACCTATGTACAACGCTTTAGCATCATCGTGTAAAACTTTAATTGGAATTGTGGGAGGTGGACATTGTTATTTTGCCGATTATAATTTTAACTGTAGTTTTGGCGAAGGAACCACAAATCCGCAGCCTACCATTTCGCGTGAACAACAACACGAAATTGTTGCTCAATTATTGATACCTTACTTAAATTATATGTTGAAAGGTGATGCTAGTGCCGAACAAATATATTATCAACGTTTAAACAGCATGAACACCATTGTTTTTCAGCGTAATTGCTTAATGAATTATGATGTAGCATTGCGTGGTTTTGTTTCTCCAAGTAATAGTTGTGGTTTAAATGCTAATCAGACGGTTAGTGTTATTGTAAAAAACAATGGTATTAATCCTGTTAGCAATGTGCCTCTGTCTTTAGTATTCAACAATCAGACACCTATTCAGGAAATATATACAGGAACGATTAACCCCAACGATTCTATAATTTATACATTTACGCAAACCGTAAATGCAGGTCAACCAGGTGCAACTTATCAATTTGTGGTTTATAGTAGTTATACCAACGATGAATATATTTATAATGATACCGTTAGTGTTAGTTATACCAATACAACGGTTGCTTTACCCATTAGTGTTGATTTTACGGGTTACGATGGGACTAATTTAGCAACCGTATTTCCGGGGTGGAAAGAAGCTCAAGGAATTGTTCCAACAGGCAATACATCTGCTTGGGTTTCGCGAACCGGTATAGGGGGTACAACCAATGTTACTGCTAAAGTCAATTTTTATAGCTCACCTATTCGAGAATGGATTTTAGGTCCCGGATTTTTATGTGGACCATATACCAAGCTCTCTTTTGATGTTGCTGTTACTGCTTACAATAGCAATAATGCTTATGTTAATGGAATGGGAACCAACGATAGTTTAAAAATATTATATTCAACCGATTGTGGTGCAACATGGAAAAGACTTACTGCTTATGGGAAAAATGCTAATTTTACTAACGCTTTACAAACCATAGAAATTAATTTATCGTCGTTTAATGGGCAAGGTATTGCTATAGCTTTTGAAGCATTTCGCGAAACTACGGTAAGCAACGATTATGATTTACATCTCGATAATATTTTGATTAAAAATTATGCACCTTACGATTTGGTTGCAGAAAGTTTCGTTAGTCCTATCGAACAAAATTGCTTCGGCACCGAGTCTGTTGAAGTAACCATTAAAAACAACGGATTAAATGCTATTGATTTTAGCGTAAATCCAGTTACTATCGATGTTCAAGTTACAGGCGTTGTAAATCAAATGTTAACTTATCAATTAACTTCTGGTAACCTTGCAAGTCAGGCAAGCATGAACCAGATGATTGGAACAATAGATATGTCGCAAAATGGTAATTATACATTTACACAACGTATTTATTTTACTTTAGACGACGATACTACTAATAATGACTTATCGCATACGGTTACTGTTTCGAATCCTGAACTTAGCATACAAGGTAATACCCAGATTTGTAGTGGGCAATCGACTACCTTAACTGCTCAAGCAAATGTTACGGGAATGGTGTCATTAATTAGTTCAAACTCGACTTCAGTAAGTATTCCCGACAATAATAGCACAGGAATAACTTCTAATATTACGGTTTCAAACATAAGTTCATCTTTAATGGCTGCCAATGTATTAAAAAAAGTAATTATAGATTCGTTAACACATACGTATGTAGGCGATTTGAAAATAGATTTAATAGCACCCGATAATAGTACAATTAATTTAGTCAACCAAAGAGGTAGTAGCGGTGATAATTTTATTGGTACCATATTCGATCCTACAGCCACAACTCCAATTTCATCGATTACTAGTGCAAATGCTCCTTTTACAGGAAGCTATAGACCCGAAAATAATTTTAATATGTTAACCGGACCAGCTTTGGGCACATGGAAGTTAAAAGTTAGTGATTTAGCTTCAAGTGATGTGGGTGTTTTACATAAATGGACACTTGTGCTCGAGGTTAACAATTATATTGTAAGTTATAGTTGGAGCAATGGACAAACAACACCCGATATTACAGTAAGTCCATCGCAGAATACTACCTATACATTAACTATTACCGATGCTAAAGGATGTACAAAAACCGATAGCCTATCAGTTAACGTAGGTCAAACGAGTAATATGCTTAATTTAGGTCAAGATATTGTTGTTTGCGAAGGACAAATAGTTACATTAGATGCCGGTAATGGTTTTAGTTCGTATTTATGGAATACAGGAGCAACAACACCTACTATTCAGGTTACAACAAGTGGTACCTATTCGGTACAAGTTAGCGATGCCTGCGGAACTCAGGACGATACCGTAGTAGTAACCATCAATCCTAAACCAATTGTAAATTTAGGACCTGATGTAAATATCTGTTTAGGGAATTCTGCTACTCTAACAGCTCCTGCTAATTTAACCTATAACTGGTCAACTGGAGAAAACACACAAGCGATAACGGTTACACCAGCAGCCTCTGGTACTTATACCTATATGGTTATGGTAAGTGATGCTAATAGTTGTGTAAATTCAGATACTATTGATGTTCATGTGTTTGATTTACCAACAGTAGAATTAGGCGCTGATACCAGTATATGTCATACCGATCAATTAACCTTATCGGCTGGCAATTTTGCACAATATAGCTGGTCTAATGGCAGTACATCGTCAACACTTACTGTTGATGCTAATCAGTTACAAAATGGTGCTTATACATACGCTGTAACAGTAACCGATAATTTAGGTTGTACCGCTACCGATCAAATAACGATAACCATCGTTACATGTAATGAAATAAATGATTTCGGTACGAATCAGATTATGTTATATCCCAACCCGGCTACTGTAGAAGTATTTTTTGATGGCTTAACTTTGCATTCTACCATTATCATTATGAGCGAAGATGGAAAAGTAGTATATCAAAACAACAACATAGAAACCACTGCTCTTAAAATTGATATTTCGCAGTGGTCATCAGGGATATATTTCGTAAAAAGCATCAATGAACCAATGCAGACATATACGTTCATTAAACGTTGATAATTTTAGGATTATCAATTTTAAAGGAGGCTGGAATTTCCAGCCTCTTTTGTTTTACCCAGATTACGCATTAGCAATGCGTAAACGATAAAGTGCTTGTAATCAATTCAAAAGTATTTGAATTGAAACAATCACTAAATCGGGGTTATCCCAAATAAATCAAGTAGTTTGGCTCATACTTCACCTCCTATTGATTAATTTCCTCTAAAAATATTACTATAAGACCTTTGCAAAACTTCTTTTTTGGTCGAGTCCAACCTTTTTGTCGTCATTCTGAGCTTGTCGAATTTCCCGTCATTCTGAGCTTGTTGAAGAATAAACCCATTGCTCATTTAGTTTTGCGTATGGTTATACCTCGACAGGCTCGGTATGACGGTGGGTGTAGAGTTTGTTCTTCTAAAAATATTATTATTTTTTTAGCCTGATTAATTTTGTTTATCTATCCTACTTGGGTTTAATAATAATTTGCTAACGTTTTATTAACAATTATTTAAAAACTATACATCACATTTGAAAAAAAATGTAATGTCTAAAATAGTTATTTTATTTACTCTAATATCGACCTTGGTTTCTGCTCAGGATACGATTAAATTGAAAGAAGTTGTAGTTAGTGCTACACGCTATGAAAAAAGCTTAAATCAAACTTCTGATTACATTAAGTTAATATCTAAAAGAGATATAGAAAAATTAACTTTGGTATCGCCCGGTGAGCTTTTAAATAATACAGCTGGTATCAATGCAGAAAATGGAACGGGTAAGGGTTATCCTAAACGTAGTACCATTAATATGAATGGATTTCCGGCAAACTATAATCTAAGTATGCTCAATGGTGTTAAAATATTAACAGAACATATCCATACTGGTCAAAACATTGATTACATACCCATAGAAATGATAGATAGAATAGAGATTATCGAAGGTGCTGCTTCTGCTCAATATGGCTCCGACGCTATGGGAGGAGTTATTAATATCATAACTAAAAAGCCGTCTGATAAACCAAATGGACAAATTACAACATGGGGCGGTAATAATGATAATTATCTTGTTAGTAATTATATCAATACAAAGGTTAATAAGTTTGGTATTTCATCGTGCATGGGGTGGGAAAAATCAAATGGAATAGATATAACAAAACCTACCAACAGAAAAAATTTTATGGGTTATTCGCGTCAATACATACTTAATAATTTAATGTATAATCTTTCAAATACATTTACAATACATTCGATGCTCAATATTTTTAACAACCGTATGGAATGGAATGATGGTGTAGATAAATATGCACATTTATATATGCCCAGTATAGGATATAGTTTACGTTTAAAAAAACTTGACCAAAAGTTTAATGTTAATTATTCGCACTGGGAAGCACAGTTGTCGTCTGAACTAAATCAATTGATACAACCCGAATTAAATAATAAGCTAATTATAAACGACCAACATGCTTTATTTTTTGGGGGTGATTTTAGATATATCATATTTCAACGCGAAAAAGTAACGAAAAATCATCAACAAATGGTTGGAGCTTATATAACCAGTGATTCAAAATATGGAAAAGCATGGTATTCTACCTTATCGGTTAGAATGGATTATCCCGAAGAATATAAAGCGGTATTTTCGCCCAAATGGTCGTTAATGTATCGTCCCGATTCATCTTTCTTTGCCATAAAAACATCGATTGGGCGTGGTTTTCGTTATCCAACCGTACAAGATAAATATGAGTTAGCATTTGGACATAGCGGTAGTGCCCTGCGTTTTGGGAATCCTGACTTAAAACCCGAATATAGTACCACATTGACTTTGGCCGGTGAGTTTATTCCTATTAAATACTTGAGTATTCAAGGCAAATATTACTACAATATGATACAAGATATGATTATACCTGTTTTACAAGGCAAATGGGATGTAGATACAACCAAATATGTATGGATGCGACAGAATATACAAAATACCGTCATTCATGGATACGAAATAAGTGGCATCTTTACGTTTAATAACGTTTCGTTTCAATTAGGATACAGCAATTCTATCTATTCTTTCAATCAAAATATACGTCAGTTGGCTTATATTCCCGGAAGCTCATTGAATTCAAAAATTACATTCGAACAAAAAATAAATGACCATTTAGTGGTTAATATAAATTTCTTGTACAAGCAAGTATGGGGTCGTAAGGCATGGAACTGGAAACCAGCAGCAGGAAGCTCATTCGACGACGCAAGCGGGTTACTTACCGAATTAAAAGATTATCAATTATTATCGGGTGGTGTTCGATTAAAATACAAACAAACCGTAGGCATTTTCTTAAACGTAGATAATATGTTGAAACAAGAACTCGAATTATTAGATGATGCACTTATGATTATTGAACCTAAAATATATTATAAAGCCGGTTTAAATTTTTATTTTTAACCCCAATATCGTAATTTTACAAGAAATTTAAAGCTTTCATGACACTTTTTAAATCTTCGTTACGATTATTAGCTGTAATTGTTGTTTTGTTTATTGCTTATTTTATTGGGGTAATATTGCTTAATACGCTTAACGATTACAAGCCCCAAAATCGTTATACCCGAATAACTGACAACGATGTTATGGAGAAAGATACGTTACATTTGCTTTCGTGGAACATTGGTTATGCCGGTATGGGCAAAGAAATGGATTTTTTTTACGATGGTGGTACTATGGTGCGTCCTTCGTATGATTATTACAAACAATGTTTCGATTCTATTTTACATTTTTTAGCTTCTATGGACCAGAAAAATGATATATACCTATTACAGGAAGTTGATTTCGATTCCAAACGTTCTTATTACATAAATCAAAAACAACAGATTGCCCAAGTTCTTCAAAGTAAACAATATGCCGATTCGCTCATCAATTATCAGGTTTCGTTTGTTGCTTTTCCGTTGCATAATCCTATGGGAAAAGTATCGGCCGGTTTGGTAACTTTTTCAAAAACAAAACCAGTATGGTCCTTGAAGGTGTATTTGGGCGAAACCTATTCATGGCCTAAACAAGTATTTTTTCTCGATCGCGGTATATTGATTCATGCTTTTAAAACCCGAAAAGGGAAATACTTGTTTGTTGTAAACGTTCATCTATCGGCATTTGACGATGCCGTCGAAGCAAGGTCAAAGGAGTTAAGCATGTTGCAAACACTTGTCTCCGCTATTCTAAAAAATAATCATTACTTAATGGTTGCCGGCGATTGGAACATCAATCCACCTCAATTTCACTTCTCTAATAAGGTTAAATTTAAATACTTTTATACCGAACCCAATACTTATGAATTTAAAAATGCAACTTTTTATTCTGATACCTTAGTGCCAACTAATAGAAAAGCCAATATGCCTTATATTAAACACAAAACACCTGTTACAACGTTAGATTATATTTTATGTTCAAATAATTTAGATATCATAAACTATAAAGTAATTGATTTAGATTTTAAGTTTTCTGACCATAATCCTATTGCCTTTTCGGTAGTGCTTAAGTAGATGTATCAGTATATAACAAGATCATTATTGTTAATAATATTTTAATCTTAAGAGATTAAAATAAATTATCAGATTAATAGGCATATAAAATATAGAAAATTTAAAAGAATATTATTAATTAGTTTTGAGAATTGTCTAAAAGTAATATATTTGTGTCGATAATTTAAATATTTAATTATTAATTTTAACTATATGAAAATTAGATTATTATATTTTTCATTGTGTTATATTTTTTTTATTTCACAATTGTTTTCACAAGTTTCAATAAATACTTCAGGAAATAATCCTAATTCTTCATCAATGCTCGATGTAAGTAGTACTCAGCATGGAATGTTAATACCACGTATGACTACTAGCCAAAGGAATGCAATAAAAACACCTGCTTCTGGTTTAATTATCTACAATACTGATAATAATATGTTGAACATATACACAAATAATGGATGGTATGTTTTAGAAAGTATTTCAGTAGGAAGTTCAACAGGAACACTCTCATTGGGTGGTGGAGTAGCTATTAATGAAGATGGTTCTAGTCCAAGTAATTCTGCAATCTTAGATGTTAAATCAACAACAAGAGGAGTTTTATTACCAAGAACAACTACTGGTTCAATTTCAACTCCTGCGCAGGGTTTAATAATATATAATACTTCAACCAATAAATTAAATTATTATAATGGCTCTTCTTGGATTAGTCCATGTCAAAGTTTTATTACTAATACAACTGGAACAGGGTCATTATCACAAATAGGACTTTCTATAAGTGAAACATTATCATTGCCCGATCAAAGTGCTATCTTAGAAATTAAATCATCGAATAAGGGTTTATTAATACCTAGATTATCTGAGGCACAAAGAAACGCATTATCACCCGTTCGGGGACTATTGTTGTATAATACGACATCAAATAAAATAAACTATTGGAATGGTTCTATGTGGTACGAAGTTTTAACTGCTCCACCTACAATTGGCGCTATAAGTGGAAATACTAATGTGTGTGCTGGTACAACGCAAAACTATAGTATATCACCAGTATCAGGTGCAACAAGCTATACGTGGACAGTCCCCTCAGGATGGACAATCAATAGTGGGCAAGGGACGACGTCTATTAATGTAACTGTTGGAACCTCGTCAGGGAGTGTGAGTGTTTTTGCAAGTAATGGATGTGGAAATAGTACAACACAAACATTAGCAATTACTGTAAATACTATTCCTAATGCACCTGTTGCTCAAGCCGCTTCAAATGTAGCAGATTATTCATTTACTGCAAATTGGTCTTCAGTATCTAACGCAACTACCTATTATTTAGATGTTAGCACAGATGATTTTAGTACTTTTGTCGCTGGATACAACAATTTAAATGTTGGGAATGTTACATCATATAATGTAACAGGATTAGAATGCTGGACAGTATATTTTTATAGAGTTAGAGCAGGAAATGCCTGTGGAATTAGTGATAATAGTAATGAAAAAGATATTAAAACAACTTCTTGCAAATAGTTTTATGATATGTTACATGCTTATTTTTGCTAAATTTTTTCGAAAATCAATGTTTTCGATACATCATTAAATTCAACTTTTAATAAATAAAAACCGCTTGGCATGGGGCTAATATCGAATAAAAATTGATAATTATTTTTGTCGATGTATTCGTTAGCTACGTTTGTAATAAATTTTCCTTCGAGTGTTAATATATCGAGTTTTAGATTTCCAGCCTGCCGCGATTTAATGTCGATGGTTGCCATGCCGTAGTTGGGGTTAGGATAGAGTTGAATGTACGGAATATCGTTTTTATTGTCTGCCATATGCAACGGATTATTAAGAAATACGGGTTGTGTCCATGCATACGTATTGCTCATGCCCAATATGCCTTCGTTAATAAGCTCAATTCTTACATATGAGTGGCTTTGTAAAATAAACGATGCCGATGATCCGTTAACTTCTTGTAAAACCTGATGACCTGGACCCCAAAATTTAATTTTGTTAGCATTCGACGATGAAATGTTAATACTTTTGTAGGTTCCATAGTCGTTAACTTGGTATTCTGTAATTTCTACCCCAGTAGAAGCATAGAATTTTCCATTGAGTAAAGCATTATATACCGCTTCTTTGGTAAGTGTATCTAACCATATCATATTCCATCCCTTGTTAAACTCTAAGGCTTCACTAACGGATGGATGAAAATCGTCGGTAGCACTTCCCCATACCACTTTACCGGCTGTAAGTACGGCGTCCCAAATGCTTTTATCGTCGTGTGTTTGAACGGTTTCGGTGCCGGTATTCCAAATTTCGAGCATATGGGGTCCGTTTTGAAAAGAGATAATTTCTGGAGCACCTACTTCCCAATTATCGTCGGTAAATGGACCTGGGAAATAATGGTTTAGCTGAATAAGCCCGCCTTGAGCAATAACCGAATCGATGGCTTGTTGGCAGGTAAAATTTTCGTCGGGCATAATATTTTTCGATAAGAAAAATCCGTTCATGTGTCGTTTAAATGTTATCTCTTCGCTTGGAATACATAATACACCAGGCACATATACGCTATCGGTTAAGAAATTATGATCGGTAATGAACATTATTTCGTATCCCTTATCTTTATATTTATTTACCAAGTCAACCGGACTATATCCACCATCACTGTTTGTTGTATGGCAGTGCATTTGGGCTTTGTAATATCGCCCTTGTCCATTAACTAATAATTGAAAGGTTGTAAAAATTAAAACGAAAAATAATTTTGTCTTCATCTTTTTTTTTTCTAAAAGTATAAGTGTTTTATTAACAGTATGTTATTCTATCTTAAAGAGATTATTAAGAATTAACCATCAATATTAAGTTAATATTATTGGTAAGCAATTTTAGAACTATTGTAAAAACCCAAGTACCATGAATAAACAAATTCAACCAGACGAATCAAAATAGTAATATTTTTAGATTAAAAATAAGTAATTCAAATAATCCTACACCCACCGTCGTACCGAGCCTGTCGAGGTATAATCATACGCAAAACTAAATGAGCATTGGGGTCATTCTTCGTCAAGCTCAGAATGACGAGGAGTACGACAAGCTCAGAAAGACCAGCCATTCAAAACGCTCAAAATGACGGGAAATTCGATAGGTTCAGAATGATCTTTAATTCGATTATTTTTTGTAGGTAACTTCAATTTATTAAAGTAATTTTTGCGATGAAGGTGCTTTAAAACGATAACCTAATGATATTTCGTGATAAGAACTAGGAACATACATTTTTAAAAAGCTATTAAAACCATAACTGTATGAAAAAGAAAACGGTTGATAAATGATTCCGGCTGAAATGCCAAATTCTTTATATGATGCATACGATATGCCTAAAGAATATTTTTCGTCGTATATGGCGGTTGTACTAAAATCGATATATACTTTTTGATATGAGTTTTTTGAAAATAAAATTGAAGGTTGAATCTCTATATTGTCCGAAACTTTAATTCTGTATGTGCCATGTAAAGTAAAGTATCGCGATATTTTATTTTGTTCATCGTCGTTTAAAGTAAGTTTGTAATTATTTTGCAGTACATTTAAAACACTTAATCCAATATGAGCAACGCTATTATATAAAACTACACCGGTATTAAAATTAGGAACAATTGAACTTTCTTTAGAATACGACAATGCAGGGTCGTTAACATCGGTAGGTGTATAATTGGTTTGGTTTAATGAAAATTGATTGATGCTGAGGCCTAATCCGGCAGCAAAGTTAAGCTCATCGTTTAATTTAGCACGATATGCATAATTTAAACGTAACGAAAAATTATTCATATTCCCCCAACGGTTATTCAACAAACTGACTCCCCAGCCGGCTTGTTGATTGGTTCCGTTAGCAACAATTCCTTGAGTATAAGGGTGATTTTTTACATTTATCCATTGCTGATGCGTAAATAAATGTATAGAAGTATATTCGTAAAGATAAATGCACGATGGGTTTATAATAGAATAATTGTTTGTATAGAAACGGTTGGGCATAATATTTTGACCGTTTACATTTAATGCTGCCAATAAGGTTATGGCTAAAAATATCTTGTTCATAATAGTTTGTTTTAATAAATAATATCTAAGGTTCCGCTAAAAGGTTCTTTATCGCTTAGTTTTAAATCGATGATATAAAAATAGGAGCCCATAGGTAATTTTTTGCCATTGAGAGTTCCATCCCATGGTTCATAAACACCTGTATTTTCGTAAAGTTTTTTTCCACTGTTATCAAAAACAATAACCGTTGGGTTGTTATACATTTCAATAAATTTTATTTCCCACGTGTCGTTTATACCATCCGCATTGGGAGTGAAAACATTGGGAATATCGAGGCAAAAATCATAGATAGATTCTAATTGTATGTTTTCAACTTTGCTGCAATTATGATTATCTGTAATAGTAACTTGATATTGTCCTAAGTGCAAATTACTTATTAAGGTATCGGTTTTTTGGTTCGACCAAAGTAAACTATAAGGTGGTGTTCCGCCCCATGTACGCAATACAATAGAACCATCATTTTTGCCATTGCAGGTCTCTTTATTTATAATGGCTAATGTAACCAATGAGTCGGGCTGTTGTATATTATATGTTTGTAGTTTGGTGCATTGATGTTGGTCTGTAATAGTTATAGTGTAAGTATTTGCTTGAAGCTGATTTATAGAATGATTGGTAGAACCATTATTCCACTGATAATTATAAGGCAAAGTTCCACCTGTAACGTTTAATTCAATAGCACCATCGGCATTACCATAACATGAAACATTGGTTATGCTTGCTTCCACATGAATAGAATCGGGTTGGTTTACAAAAATAGAAAACATTCGTAAACATTGATTTTGATCCATGACGGTTAAGACATATTCATTGGCTTCGAGGTTTTGTAAGTTTAATTCTGTAGGTCCATGCAACCAAAAATGAGTAAAAGGTGCAGTACCCTGTGTAATGGTTACTTCAATGGAACCATTGTTACCACCAAAACAACTTACATGGTTAACCGTTGACTGAATTTCTATGCCTTGTATGTAATTAACAGTTAAAATGGTTGGTGTGCTTATGCATCCACGAGTTGTATCTTTTTGTACAATATAATACTGATAGGTCCCTGGTAGTTGCTCTTGTAGGTATAATGTATCGCCTTGATTAACAAGAGTTGTTAAGTTTTGATCAGCATACCAAAATAGGGGATATGTACCTTGAGCGACAATGGGTTGTAAAACTTGCCCGGTACATACCGTAATATTGTTTTGCTGAATAATAGGAGAAGCTAAACGCGATACCGAATATTGTGCTATTGATGGATTGCTTTCACAGCCGGTAATATTGTCGGTTTGAACAACATAATAGCTAAAAACACCTTCTTGCGAGGTATTGGGCGAAATGCTGTTTCCTACTGCAAAAACATTGGTTAAAAGACTATCGGTGTACCAGCGAATGATTGAATTTGTATTGCCAGTAGCTGTTATATTTTGAGCTTGTTCGCCTAAACAATAGCTCAAATTATTGGGACTAATAATAGGAGCATTGGGCGACTGGTAAACCGTAACGGTGGCACTATCGTGATAGGTTGTAACCGGTTTATAAAAATATGCATCAAAAATAAGTCCTCCGTTTACATAGTGAAGTGTAGTATTACCAAAAGTACTGCTGTTATTGGCGGGTAAGGTTATTACGGTAGCCACACCTGGCTGGTTTTCGGAGTCATCTACACAATTATCATTGCCATCCATTGAATCGTAGTCCCAAACCCAAAGAAAATAGGGTGGGTTATTGAGTTGAATATTAAATCCCCATGAATAAGGTGGGTTTTGATCGTTTATGTAATTGCTTTCTGTTGTAAAAACGGTATTATCGTTAACATCTTTGATAATAATATATGGATCTTGTGCTCCACCGAAGGGATCGTTGCAGTTTACTTGCGTAACAAGTATGCCTGTAAGATAAAAACCTACTGTGTCGATGGTACAATCGTAGTGTATCGTATAGGTGCCAGGTTGAGAATAATTTGCAGTCGGGTTTTCAAGAGTTGACGTTTGTCCGTTGCCAAAATTCCATTGATAACTAAATCCGGTGGTTAAAAACGGATTAGGCGAAAAATTATTTGAAGGATGATTGTTCTGAATATTCAATTGGAGGGTATTGCAGCCAGTACTTTGTTGAATAGTGAAATGCGTTTGAGCATAAACAACATCTATCAAAATAAAACTTAATAATAAAGATAAAATGTTTTTCATATTATTCATATTTAATTAGAGTTCTACTAATTATGTTTTTATTAGTATTGATAAATAAATTATAAGTCCCTGGTGCTAAATTTTCCGGAATCATCAATTGTAAATATTCTAAATCGTGCAATCCTAATATAACTTTTTTATTAAAAACAACTTTCCCATTTATGTCGATGAGTTCTAGTTGAGCATCCTCAATATTTTTAGAATATAATTGTAAATTTATGATTTGTTTAAATGGGTTTGGAGCAAGTGATAATAAAACCAAGTCGTTGGAGTAATTATGGGTTAAATGTGCTACAGAAGTTTGAATAGGTAAAAAAGGTGCAAATGGCGGATTTGAATGAATAGGTAAGGCAAAAACCGAAGATTGACGAATAAAATTCTCGTTAAGTAATACATACCACGATTGGGCATTATATTCGTTTGTGCCTCCATAATTATTAATATCATCAACAAAAAACCAGTCGGCTTGAACCTTATTGGGTCGGATGTCTAAAATATAATAACCTCGATGTTCTAAATCTACCCAACGAATATGAGCATTAGAAGCATAAATAGCTGAGGCTCCAATACCACCACCAAATGAAATAGAGGGTGAGGTAATACTTGGTGATACAAATTCTACAGTGCCTACTCCTTGTCCGTTAGGACCATATTGACCAATGGTTTGATTGGGTACATCACAAGCCCACGAAGTATGAATATCACCGGTAGTAACAACCGTATTTTTTATATTCCATCCATAAAGATAATTTAAAAGACGTTGACGCTCGTATCGATAGCCATCCCATTGATCTTTATTTACTACTTGTCCGGCGATTAAAAGTGGACTAATCATTACTTGATTAACTAATATTTTCCATGTACAAGTATCGGTGTATTGCGATTTGTATAATTCGTTTGTAAGCCAATTATATTGCTTGGTTCCAAGAATAGTTTTATTAGGATCGTCTATACCAAGCCCGTTAGGGTCATCGCGACCTTCTAACCTTGTGTCGAGGCAGAATAAACGAGCAAGTTTCCCGATTTTAAATAGGCGGTGAATTTTATTGTCAGGGTTTTGCGGGTCGTTTATTTCGCGAATCGGTATCCATTCATAAAAAGCTTGTTGACCTGCGTGTTTTCTATCTATCCAATTTCCTTCATTAGTTTGATGGTTTTCAGCACCATCTTTCCAACTATTGTTAGCTGTTTCGTGATCGTCATATGTTACAATCCATGGGTATTGTTGATGAGCTAAACGCATATCGGGGTCGAGACGATAATGAGCATAACGCATACGATAATCTTCGAGTGTAATACATTCCCAGTTGGGAGATAGTTCTCTATCGGGGTGTGTTCCATAATGATTGGTTTCGTATTCGTAAATATAGTCGCCATTGTGAATAATTAGGTCAATATTGTTTTTCATGGTTAATGTATTAAGGGCGTTGTAATATCCATTATTGTAGTTAGTGCCTCCGATAAATGCTATTCGAAAATTGTCAAACGAGCTGGATTCAGCGGGTAATGTTTTAGTTCTTCCAATAATTGAGTATAAATTAAATGCTTTAAAACGATAAAAATACCATGTGTTGGGTGATAAGCCCCCTACATCAATTTTTACTGTAAAATCGCGATTAGCACGGGTCCATTTTTGTCCAAATTTTACAATTTGTGTAAAATTGGTATCCAATGCCATTTGCCATTCTACTAATATGCTATCTACTTGTCCTGATGGAGTTACGCGGGTCCATATGATTACGGCAGTATCAAGGGGGTCGCCCGATGCTACACCGTGATAAAAAGGTGCATAAGCCGGATCTAAAGAAAAACTTAAACGATTTTTAAATTTATATTCTCGATGGTTTTGCGATAACATGCAAAGTGGCAATATTATTAATATTGCAATAAATAATTTCATAATTTTTGAAATTTATGTCTGGTTATAATGTTGTTTTTCTGAATAAATAGTATATAACTGCCAGAGGGTAATGAGCTAAGGTCTATTTCGTGGTATTTTTCATTTATCGATTTTGTTTCTTTCAGTAAATGTCCCAAACCATTATACAATTGTAGGGTAGATGTGGTTGGAATATCAAATTCAATTTTAATTTTGTTTTTTGCAGGATTAGGATAAACTTTAACATCATGATCTAAATTGTTGATAGATATATCATTTGATACATTGAAGAGAATAGAATATATTTTAGTGGTTACTTGGTCGGTGGCTTTTACTAAAACTATACCCGTTCGTTGAGACATGTTACCATATAAATTTGTAGGAGGATAAATAGTTACAGTAGCTGCTGGGTCATTGGGTTGTGCAAAAATTTCGACACTTGTTGTGCCCTGAGGAAGTTCAACCGTATAATTGGTTGTTGATGGCGAAAACGATGGAGCTAAAGAACCGGGATTAACAGATAAAGAACTTAGGGTTGCATCGTTGTTCGTAGAATTTAATATTACCTCAGCGGTGTAAGTACAGGTTGAATTGTCGGCAGCAGTAACCGTATAGTTTACTGGGTTTGTAAAATCCTGAGCGACTCCCGATGCCGGACTTACACTAACACCCGTTATGGTTATCGTTGGCGTAAGAGAGGTTACATTAGTGCCCATTGGCATGTTTACAGTTATATGAAGAGTTTGTTGATTGATAACGGTATTTCCAATTTGACCAGGTATGTTAAAAGCGACAATTTCTTTTGCTGAACCAGGAGCTACTGAAAAAGTTACACTATAAGTATTTTGAGCACTTTGATCAGAAGAGGTAACGATTACCGTTGCTGTTCCATTTACCGACGTCGCTTGTGTTATTTGAACAGTGGCTTGTGGGTCTTGTGGAGTAGCCGAAACAGTTGGAACCGTTGTGGTACCATATGGTAACGTTACACTGTAATTAAAAACTTGTGCATCAAACGGAGGAGTGAGTGTTCCCTGACTTACCGTTAAGTTGGATAAAAAGGCATTAGGTTGATTGGATAAAACAAATTCAACATTGTAGTTTGCTTCATTAACACCATTTTCGGCAATAACTTTAATTTTAGTTGTACGTTCGTTTTGATTTCCTTGTAAATTTGTAGCTTGGGTAATATAAACCGTTGCCCCCTGATGTTGTGGAACTGCTGTAACGGTTGGAATAGTTGTAGTATTATAAGGTAGTTGAACGGTATAGTTAAAAGTATTGGCATTAAATGCTGGGTTTAAGCTACCATTATTAACATTTATGGAGTTTAGTAGAGCATTGCTGCTTAAATTTAAGTTATCTGTAATTTCTATAATTTGACCATTTGAAGGTGTCCAATATACCAATCCCGATGGAAGTGTGGCAGGGGGAGCATTTAGAGGAACCTGTTGAACATTTGCAGCATCGGAGGCATCGTTAAATTTTACAACTTGAATTTGAATTTTTTGCTTGGTAACCTTTATTACGCCAAAACCGGCAAATTTTCCTTGGTTTCTAGTCCAATTAAAGGCTTGATTAGCATTATAGTAAGTATATAAGTTGCGTAAAGGAGCCCCCCAACACCCTTCGCCAAAGAATACAGTGCCGGCAGTATCATTTCGAATAAAGCCATTATCGCTACCCGATGCATTCGACGGAATAACAGGCCACGTTACTTTTTGAACGTGGGTGTGTCCTTCCATTGCTAATCTCACTTTATATTGTTGAAATAAAGGTGCCCAACAGCTAATAAGTGTTGAAGTGGGTGAGTATTCGCCATGAGGTACCAAAGGAATATGATATTGAACGGCCTTCCAATAGGGGGTATTATTAGAGGTTGAATATAATTGTAAATCGTTGGTGAGCCAGTTTAATTGTGTAGCATCACAATCAATTTCAGAATTAAGATTATATATGCGAAGTAAATTGCCTCCAAAACTTAAAGCAAAATAAGCATTTACATTAGGTATATCAAAAAATTTTTCAATATCTTCCGATAATTCATGATTACCAAAAACCGGTACAATAGGAATCAATAATTTATTAGTGCCCAATGTTAATTGCCAATCGGTAAACCAGTCTTCCCAAAGGGAGTTGGTAGAGTTTGTAAGTACATAATCGCCACTAAATGCTACAAAATCGGGGCGTATTTTGGCAACTAACTGATTACCACGCTGACGACGTGGACGGCATTCGCTGGTTTCGAATTCTACAATAGGAACTCCGGTACGTGTATCGCCACCCGAAATAAATAAAATGGGAACATTAGGGTCATTCGAAAGGGTTTTGAATATCATACGTTGACTAACTCCCTGATCGTCTTTAATTACAAAGTAATAATAGGTATTGGGTTGAAGGTTGGTAATACGAGCAAAACGATTATTCATGCCACGATGGCTGATGGTTCTATCGATAGACTTTGTAAATGGATATGAGTTGTAGTTTGTTCCATAATCGGTGGTTCCATAATATACGGTAGCATTGGTACTTGTGCCATCATCGCACCAGCCTATAACAATACTAGTTGAGGGATCGTCGCGAAATGATGCACGATAATATCTGGTTCCTGCAAAAGATGTTAATATTTGAATGGCAAATAAAATACTAATAAGGGTTCTCATAATTTTTAATTTTTAAAATTTGTACTGTAATCTGAATGTAAAAACATCGTCTTTAATATCTTTTTCATATCCCGGCGAGGGCATACGTCCTAAGCGAATATCGCCGATATAAGGCTTAATTTTAGCTTTTTCGTTTACTACATGTTCGTAATAAAAGCAAGCCTTGAGATTTTTGTTTAGGGCTAAATTCAATCCAATACCATATGTCTCAAATTTAATGTCTGCGGGGCTTAAATAAGGCTTTATATAAGTCGGGTCGTTAAAGTACAAAGCTTCGTCGTAAATAATATCTTTGCCGGTAACTTGCGTATTAGGATCGTACCAATCGTATTTAAAAACAAGTTGATGTTCTGTTTTAAATAGGTTTTGTATAAAATAAATATATCCTCCATCGAAATTTCTTACAAAAGTATGATGAAACTTGTTGGTTGGACTTACAATAACAGGGTTATAGGGTTGGGGCTGATCGTACATAGGCCACGAAACACCTAATACCGGTCCACTTGGACTAAAGGAGTTCATGCCGTTATAAATTATATAAGCTTGTTCAACATCTTTGTAATTTACAGCGGCTGGTTGTATGCCCCAAATATACTCAGCCCTAATGGTTAGTCTGCCTAATGGAGAATTGAATTGTATTTCGCCATCAACTCCGTAATAGCGACGTTCAATTCCTTTGCCCATAGTGCCAGCCGATTTGGATTCGTCCATTTTGATAACAAAACCTTTTGAGGTTCTGCCAGTAGTATCTTCAATGTTTTCGAAACGATAAATATAATATTTAGTGTTTGTATTGGAAGCAATGGTATCTACGGGTTCGTAAATATGATTTATTTGACCATTGTATAATGAAAAGCCTAACTTAATAGAGGTCTCATTTTTTTGAGTTTTAAAACCTATTCTACCTATAATGTCTTTAAAATTGTTTGTTTCATAATTGGTACCATTACCATTAACCACAGCCAAAGCAGCATCAAATTTGGAGAGTATATCTTTTTTACTATCAAAACCCAATTCAAAACCAAGGTCACGTTCATTGGGGAATAATGTTTGCACAACTCTTGAACGCTCGGGCGTTTCACGAAGCGATGACGATAGACCGATTTCTTGTCCAAAAGATCTGTTAAACATACCTCCTTTTAAATAGATAGATTCTATTAAAGGCTCAAAATATTGAAAATAAACGTCTTTTATTGCAATTCCACGCTCTGTTAAATCGAATGAAAAACGTGCATGGTTTCGTTGGTTATAGTAAGTAATATTTACCCTGCCTCGTCTTATTGTAAAGCGATTATTGGTAAATCTGTTTACAAAATTACCTCCCGAAAAAGTAGCAAAACTATTGGTTGCAGCACCAACCGTATCGGGAATAAAAAAGTACTGATATTGGCTTTGAATGTATCCGTTTACTTTAGTACTGTCTTTTTTTTCTTGTGCAATTGAATGACTATAATACCACACAACTATAAGAAAAGCCAAAAAGAATGTTTTCATGATTTTTTTTCTCAAATTACTTGTTTTTCTATTATGAAATTGTTAGCAGATTATTAAGAAAATGTTAATAACCTTTTGAAAAGCAAACACTAAAAATGTGATTTATAAAAAATAATATGATTTTCGTAAAAAATTAACAATTAAAATAGCAGATATTCTTTTTTTTACCCAGATTACGCATTGAAATTCGTAAACGACAAAGTGTTTGTAATCAATTCCAATATTGGAATTCGAATAATCACTAAATCGGGGTTATCCCAACTAAATCAAGTAGTTCGACTTGTCTCGTTATTAAACAAATACCGAGACTCTTATTGATTAACTTGGGCTTAATATTGTTTTCAATTGTTATGCTCAAAAGGATGCGACTTATGAAAGTCGGGCTGGTAAAAGTCGGCACTTTCAAATTCCTGAATCCAACCTTTATTTATTCCTAGTTCTTGTGCATAGTCAACAACTTGTTGATAGGCAGCCTTGGTTAGTTTGCCTTGAAGCTCCTTTGGCAACGTTAAGTCATGAGGTGGGTAATACTGAGCCATGAGCGAAATGGCAATGCGAGGGCTAAGTTCATTGGCAATCAAGTCTAAAATGTTTAAACTGTTTTCGGTATGATGAGGTAAAACTAAATGGCGAATAATAAGACCGCGTTCTATTTCTCCATTATTATTGAGAACAAGAGTATTTCCTTTTTGATAATACATTTCTTTAATGGCAAGTATAGCTGTTTGTGTGTAATTTTTTATTTTCGAATAGCGTAATGCCAAACCATCGTCGCTGTACTTAAAGTCGGGCAAATAAACATCTATATAAGCTTCGAGCATACGCAATGTCTCAACTTTGTCGTAGGCATTAGAGTTCCATATGGTAACGGGCTTGTAGCCTAAATGCCACAGTTGTTCGATGATGTCGATAACTTGTATAGCCATGTGCGATGGCGAGACAAAACCTACAGCACGTATGCCTTTATCTAAAAAAGCGATGATTTGTTTGACCACTGCTTCGGTTGTCATTATTTCTTCTAAAGGAGAAATATGTCGGCTAATTTGATGATTTTGACAATAGACGCACGATAAATTGCAGTACGAAAAAAAAACATTGCAAATGCCATTTTTGCCGCTTATAGCTGGTTCTTCGCCACGATGAATGCAAATGGAAGCAATGTGTTGTTGAGCAGAAGCTCCACAAACACCTATTTCTCCATTGTTTCGGTTGGCTCCACATTCGTGCGGACATAAGGTGCAATGATGGTATGCTTCGTATAAAATCATAATAAAAGCAAAAATACTAAAATTACTAAATACATTTACTCTTTTAACCTATTACCATTCTCTAAAAAATTATTTTAGACTGAAAGTAAGTGAACAGAAAGTGAACAAAAATAAGAAAACAGTAAAAATTTTATTTTTATTAACATTCACTGTAAATTTAGATTTTTGATTTTTAAAAAAATAGACTAAGTTTGCACTCGAAAAGTTATGGCAAAAAAGAAAAATAAAAGTCACTGGTTTAGAATAGTAAATTCTTATATAACAACAACTTTTAGTATTACTTTATTGTTGTTTTTATTAGGGATTATAGCATTACTTTATTTAAGCAGCAGTCAAATAAGTAATTATGTGAAAGAGAATATAAGCTTTAGTGTTTTTATTAAAGAAGATGCTAAAGAAGTCGATATTCTTAAACTTCAAAAAATATTAGATGCCAAGCCCTATGTTAAGTCAACGTTTTATATTACTAAAGATATGGCTGCCGAGCAGCTAAAAAAAGACTTAGGTGAGTCGTTTTTAGAATTATTAAGTGAAAATCCGTTGCCACCCTCTATAGAAGTAAAATATAGAGCAGATTATGCTGTTCCCGATAGTATTAAAAAAATTGAAAAAGAAATAAGCCAATACCCTATTGTAGAAGAAATGTACTATCAAAAAGATTTGGTTTATATTATTTATAAAAATTTAAATACTATCAGTTTTTTTGTTTTTATAATTAGTATCTTTTTATTAGTAGTGGCAGTTGCTTTAATTAATAATACGATACGTTTGCTCATATATTCTAAACGCTTTTTAATTAAAACAATGCAATTGGTAGGAGCTACCAAAGGCTTTATTAGAGCACCTTATGTATTAAAAGCTTTTTATCAGGGTATTATTGCTTCGTTTTTGGCTATGGCTCTCATAACAGGTCTTATATATTTTCTTCAACAACAATTGAGCGATATTGTTAATTTTTACGATTTACGCCTAATGGGCATTACATATACAATTATTTTATTAGCCGGTATGATTGTAAGTCTATTGTCGTCATATTTTGCTGTTAATCGTTATTTGCGTTTAAAGACTTCTGAATTGTATTTTTAAAAACCTTAATATATGGGCAACGAAAATTATTCTGTATTTGGCAAAATGAATGTATTAATAATTGTTTTGGGACTTTTATTAATTGTTTTTGGTTTTATAGCGATGTCGGGTGGTGGTACTCACGATCCTAATGTTTTTGCTGGTGATACTTTATTCGATTTTAGACGCTTGAGCTTATCTACCATTCTAATTTTATTAGGCTTTGCATTCGAAATTGTAGGCATTCTTTATCGCCCCAAAAAAAACAATTAAAAAATGGGTTGGTTCGATGTTATTGTATTAGCCATTGTCGAAGGGTTAACCGAATTTCTGCCCATTTCGTCAACAGGGCATATGATCATTGCTCAACATCTGTTAAATGTTCCTTCGTCTGAATTTTTAAAAACTTTTATCGTTAATATTCAGTTTGGTGCTATTTTGAGTGTCGTTGTTTTGTATTATCAACGTTTTTTTAAATCGTTTAAGTTTTATTATACGCTTTTCATAGCTTTTTTACCAGCAGCTATTATAGGTTTTTTATTAGGTGATTATATAGATGCATTATTAGAAAATGTTTTCGTTGTTGCAATTGCACTGTTATTAGGTGGGTTGGTATTTTTATTTATAGATAAATGGTTCGAAAAGAATACTTATGAAAATGAACCTACTTATAAAAATGCTTTTATCATTGGCTTGTTTCAATGTATCGCTATGATCCCTGGTGTTTCGCGATCTGCAGCAACCATTATTGGTGGTTTAACACAAAAATTATCGCGTAAAACAGCGGCCGAGTTTTCATTCTTTTTGGCAGTTCCTACCATGTTTGCCGCTTCGGCGTATAAATTGCTTAAAACCTATACGTTCATTAATTCAGAGAATTTAAAATATTTACTTGTAGGCAATTTTGTTTCATTTATTGTAGCGATGTTGGCTATTAAATTTTTTATTTATTTTCTTACAAAATATGGTTTTAAATGGTTTGGATGGTATCGTATTTTGGTGGGACTTATAATTTTAGTATTATTAAAAATGGGTTATAGTCTTGCAGTAGTTTAATGAATGAACTGATAGAAAAAAGCGGGACGTTTTTAATAGATAAGCCTTATCGTTGGACTTCGTTCGATGTAGTTGCTAAAATCCGAAGTTTGTGCAAACAAACATTGGGTGAGCGACTTAAAATAGGGCATGCTGGTACACTCGATCCTTTAGCTACCGGTTTGTTAATTATTTGTGTGGGAAAAGATACCAAAACAATCGATAAACTTAGTGGTTTAGATAAAGAATACATTGCAACCATAAATATTTCAGGTAGTACATTATCGTTTGATCTGGAGAAACCAATTGATAAAAAGTTTGATTACGAAATGGTTCATTGTGATCAAATTCAACAAGTTTTGCTTTCCTTTACAGGTAAGCAAATGCAAGTGCCACCTTCGTTTTCGGCAAAATGGGTTAATGGCGATCGTGCATATCATATGGCTCGTCAAGGAATTGACCCACAACTAAAAGCTAACGAAATTAACATATACGAATTGGAATTATTACGATGTGAATTACCAGAAATTGAAATTCGAGTTAAATGTAGCAAAGGTACCTATATTCGTTCTTTGGTTAGAGATATAGGATTAAAGCTTACAGGAGGCGCTTATTTATCTGCATTGCGACGTACAGCAATAGGCCCTTATAGCGTTGATAACGCTATTAAAATTGAAGAATTTGAAGAAATATTAAAAAACATAAAAATTGGCAAATAATTTGTAACCCATTTAAATATTTTCCGTATAAAGGTTGATTAAAAATTTATCATATGAAACTATCACAATTTAAATTCAAACTTCCAGATGAGTTAATTGCATTGTATCCATCAGAAAATCGCGATGAATCGCGATTAATGGTTGTTGATAGAGCAACTGGCGAAATCCATCACAAAGTATTTAATGAAATTTTAGATTATTTTGATGAGCAAGATGTCATGGTTTTTAATAATACCAAGGTTTTTCCTGCTCGTTTATACGGTAATAAAGAAAAAACTGGAGCACGAATCGAGGTGTTTTTATTGCGTGAATTAAATCGTGAACAACGTTTATGGGATGTAATGGTAGAGCCTGCTCGAAAAATTCGTATAGGAAATAAATTATATTTTGGCGAAAACGATGAGTTAGTAGCAGAAGTTATTGACAATACAACTTCGAGAGGGCGAACATTACGCTTTTTGTTTGATGGCGATTATGAAACATTTAAGAAAACCTTATATTCTTTAGGTGAAACACCATTACCACGCTTTATTAAACGGGAAGTTGAAGAGATAGACAACGAACGATATCAAACAATTTTTGCTCAAGAAGAAGGGGCTGTTGCTGCTCCTACGGCCGGTTTACATTTTAGTAAGCACTTGCTCAAACGCTTAGAAATTAAGGGTGTACAATTAGCATACATCACTTTGCATGTTGGTTTGGGTAACTTCCGACAAATTGACGTCGAAGATTTAACCAAGCACAAAGTCGATTCTGAACAAATAAAAATTACGCCCGAAGTTTGTGAAATTGTAAATAAAGCTAAAGAAAATCGTAAACGCGTTTGTGCTGTGGGAACAACAGTTATTCGCACTCTTGAAAGCTCTGTTTCTACAAATGGAATGTTAAAGCCTTTTGAGGGATGGACCAATAAATTTATTTTCCCTCCTTATCAGTTTAATGTGCCCACTGCAATGATTACCAATTTTCATTTACCTATGTCGCAACCAGTAATGACAGCGGCTGCTTTTATTGGGTACGAAAAATTTGTAGAAGCCTACAAAATTGCTATTAAAGAAAAATATCGGTTTGGAACGTATGGCGATGCTATGCTTATAATTTAATTATTAAAGAATATTAATGAGTTTTGCCAAAAGTTGATGTTCAAATAAAATTGGCAAATGTTAGTTAGAATGCGCAATCCATAATTCAGGATTGAGTTTTATATTACCATTCCATATTTGAAGTTCAACATAGGTTTTATCTTCGTCGAGGTCGGTACTGGCAGTACCAATATTTTGTTTTGTTTTAACCTTTTGACCGGGTTGAACAAATACGTCACTCAAGTTGGCATATACTGTAAAGTAATTACCATGTTTAATAAGTACTATTTTGTTTTTACCTGGAATGGCTAATACTTTTGATACTTCGCCATCGAATATGCTCCGAACTTTGGCATTGGGTAATGTACTTATATAAACGCCATCGTTGCGAACCTTAACACCTTTTAATACAGCATGTTCATGTTCGCCATAAGACGATAAAATAACTCCACGTTCGGTTGGCCATGGTAATTTACCTCTATTGGCTTCGAATTTATCATTTAATAATTGCTCTTCGGGTGTAAGCAATAGTTCTGTGTGAGTTGATTTATTCTCATTGGTCGAAGTTGTTTTATTGGCAACGTTGGTTTCTGTTTTATTGTTTTTATTTTTAGCATTTTCTTTTGCTCTTTGTTCGGCAAGTGCTTTGGCTTTGCGTTCTGCCTCTTCGCGGGCTTTACGCATTTCTTCGGCAATAAGGCGTTTAATACTTTCTTGTAATTGCTTATCGGCTTTTTTCTGTTCGTTTAGTTTTTTTAGTAGCTCGCTTTCTTGTTTTTTCAAATTACTTAATATTTTAGTTTGTTCTTCTTTGTCTTTTGAAAGTTCGAGTTTTTCTTTTTCGGTTTCCGATTTGAGTTGTTCTTTTTGATTTTTCTTTTCTTTTAATTGTAGTAAAATGTTTTTCATTTCGGTTTTTGTGTTGATGATGTGTGTAATTTGTTTTTGTCGATATTCGCCATAGTATTGTAAATAGCGAAGACGACGATATGACTTATTAAAGTTTTCGGCCGATAGTACGAAAATGAGTTTGTCGTAAGCAGAACGTGTTTTATATGCAAAAACAATCATTTGGGCATAGGCATGTTTGAGTTGAATTAAATCTTTCTCAAGGGAGTCGAGTTTTATATTTAGTATATTGATTCGACTATCGAGGTATTGTATTTCAGATTGCATGTTATTGATGAGTTCTTCGCGAGCGCTTATTTTTTTGTTGAGTACCAGCAACTGATTCATGGAATTTTTCTTTTCTAAACGTGTTTTTTTTATGAGAGAATTGGTATATTCAATTTCTTTTTGTGTTTTTTTGCGTTTTATTTCGAGTTCTTTTCTGTCTTGGGCTTGTAATTGAATAGAAAAGAATATCGATATCAAAAAAGCTATCCAGAATTTGGATCGAGGGAGCTTATGTTCAAAAAAAATATGTATTTGATTTGTTGTCATGGCAAACGGTTATATGATTTAGGTATGTTAAATGAAAAATTTGTTTCTCCATTTACGGTAATTTTTGTGTATTCGAGTTTTACTTGGAATGTTTTTAAGGAGTCTTTTAAAATAAAATCCACTGTTTGTGGGAATAATTGATTATTTATAGGTTCAAATTGATTATAATTAATTTGAAGTTGACGGTTATCAATATAATCTAAAATTTCTATATTACTTATTTTAAATGTTTTAGGTGTTATTTTGATGTTTTCTACAATTAATTCTTTAGCATTTCGACGAATAGATCGTTTGATTTTGTGTTTGCGATGGGTTTTTAATATGTAGTTTACAGAGTCTTTATCTTTAAAAAACGTCTTTTTTATATAATCGCGTTCGTTGCTATTGGGGTTCATTTCTAAATTTTTTTCTTCATCGGTTTCAGAAAATAAAAAAAGTTGGTTGGTTAAGATGGCTTGTAAGTCTTTAAATTCTAGTTCAACTTTATAACTATTTTCAAAGAACGAATAGGGTTTAATAAAATATTCTTTTTTTAGCTTATTCAAAAAATAAATACTGTCTTGAGTGAGTAAAATACGTGCTGCCTCAATCCCAAGTGGGGCAGTGAGGCTTATCCAAATTAAGCTATCTTTTTTTATGCGGTAAACACCGTCTAAATTATGGCTTTCGTCTGAAAAATCGACCGATATTTTAAATTTTATAGAAAGAGTATCGAAGTTTAAATAATGTAGAGTTATGGAATCGATGAGTTTTCCGATGCCATAATTTTTGAATTTAACAACATTATTGCTAAAGGATGGCGTATCTTTTTTTAGCGTGCTTTGAGTTGTTTTGCAAGCGATAAAAAAGATGGTTAGTATGAGCGGTAATATTAAATAGTGTAATTTTTTCATTCAATGAGTTTTTTTTGAATTACTTTTTGTTCGAGATAAATGCTTCCTTTACCGGTTTTATATGCTTCGTTCCACATTTCGATGGCTTGTTCTATATTACCCGTTTTGTATAGTATATCGCCATAGTGCTCTATGATAAGGGCGTTATTTTTTTGAAGGAGGTAAGCTTTTTTTATGTATTCGAGTGCTTTTTCGAGTTTGTTTTGTTTATACAATACCCATGCATATGTGTCTAAAAATGTTGGATTGTTGGGTTCCAATTCAATACAAATAAGACTCATACGTTCGGCTTTATCGAGGCTATCGGAGCGAAGGGATAAATAGTAGCTATAGTTGTTGAGTACTATTTTGTTGTTTTTATCTAATTGTAATACTTTTTCCATTGCTTGGTCTGATTGTTGGTTTTTTCCCAAAGCATGTAGTATCTCACCGTGTAAGGCATAGATTTCGGTTTCTAAATCTTTGTTTTGAATAGGAAGGCTTTCGGCATAGCTAAGAGCCTCATCGGCTTCCTGAAGTTTTGAAAGTTGCTGTGCTGCAAGTGCTTTGAAATAATAAAGATTGGTTTGCTCAGGAAAATATTCTATGGCTTTATTGCTATGTAAATAAAGCGAATCCCATTGAGATTGCAAATATTCAATCATTAGCAATTGTTCCCAAATAATATAACGACTTGGGTCAAGAAGGGTAATTTGGTACAATTTATCGTATGCTTTGTTCGGATTGTTGCTTCGTAAGAGTAAATCGGCTTGAAGTGTAAGTACTTTTGCATTATTGGGATATACATGCGTCAAAATGCTCAATAAGCTATCTATTTCATGGCTTAGCATGATGTCTTTTTCGGCGTAGTTTGTGAGCGTTATAAGCATTTTAATTTTAGTGTCTATATCGATATCGGGGCTTTTGTATGCTAAGCGTAAATGATAAAAAGACTTATTAAGGTTTTGCTGAATTCTATAAAAATCGGCTAATGAAAGATTAACTAAGCCATTTAAGCTATCGATGCTAAGCATTTGCGTATATATTTGCTGTGCTTCTTCCATTTTGTTTTGCGATACATACGATTCTGCCAGCATACCTAAATAACGTATTTCGTTTGGGTTTGATTGAATAAGTTTTTTTATTTCGTTATTCGCTTTCTGGTATTCTTTGCGGTATGTATATATTTTTTCTTTCTCTAAGCATAATATTTCATCTAAGCCAAATAAATTTTCAATTTTATCAAATGTTTGAATGGCTTTATTGAGTTTACCTGTGTACATATACAAATATGCTAACTCATACCAAAAATCTATTCGGGTGGGGTCTTTTTGTATAAGTTTTTTATAAATTTTATTGGCTTTCGAAAACTGACGGTTTTGTTTGTATAAAACTCCCATCAAAGCCTGATACCAAAGATTATTGGGCGAAAGTGCAATGGCTTTTTGAGCATAAGTAATAGCTTTCTCTAAATTGTTTTGTTGAATATAATAGGAAGCTAATTCATAATAAGCAACTGCACTATTGGGATTGAGTTCGATACACTTTTCGTAAAGCGAACGAACAACCTCGAAATTGCCAAGTATTTTTTGGCGATTAGCTTCGATGAGGGTATGAGTATATTCAGGGTTATAAATGACACTTTTTTTCTTTTGAGAATAAACAAAGGGAGCATTTAATAAGAATAAAAGAGTTAATATGGTTAAAGTTTGATGTTTCATTGGTTTATAGGGTAAGTGTGTTGTAATCGCCAACGTTTAAGTCTTTAAATTTACCAATGATATCGCTGTTGTTTCCAACAATAGAATGTTGAATGAGCAAATTTTCTACATGGGAGTAGCGTTGAATAATAGATTCTTTGATAATACAATTTTTTATATGCGTATGCTTACCAATAGAAACATGAGGACCAACGACAGAGTTTTCGACAATAGCATCAATGCCAATAAAGCAGGGTGGAATTATGATAGAATTAATAATTTTGGCAGTTGGCATAATAAGCTCATTGGGATTGCTAAGTTCAAGTATGCGTTTGGTTGTTTGTAAAGTAGCTTCTTTGTTTCCGCAGTCAAACCATTCGTCAATGGTTGAGGCTTTGAGTATGAGACCTTTGTTTTTCATGTTTTGCAATGCGTCGGTGAGTTGGTATTCGCCTTTTACTTTTATGTCATTGTCGATTAAGAATTGTAATTCTTGTCGTAGTTGTTCGCCGTTTTTAAAGTAATATATTCCAATAATGGCCAGATTGCTAATAGGTGTTTGAGGTTTTTCGATAAAGTCGGTAATAATACCTTCGTTGTTTAATTTTACAACGCCAAATTGCGAAGGATTTTCGACTTCTTTTACCCAAATTAAGGCATCGGCATGATTGCCTTGTATGGATGATGTTCTAAACAAGGTATCGGCAAAGGCAACCACAACTTCACCTTGTAACGAAGGGGCAGCACATAATACTGCATGAGCCGTTCCCAAGGGTTCGTTTTGATAATAGATACTACCTTGAGTGCCCATGTCGCTGGCAATTTGTAGTAGTGAGCTTTCAACGTCTTTACCAAAATCGCCAATAATAAAAGCTATTTCGTCTATGGGTTTTTGAATGGTCGTTTTTAAGTCTTCGACTAATCGCTGAACAATCGACTTTCCCGCAATGGGTATTAAAGGTTTTGGTATAGTAAGCGTGTGTGGACGCATACGTTTACCCATACCGGCCATTGGTATTATTATTCTCATACTATTTTATTTTCTTCCTGTATGTCCAAAACCACCTTCGCCACGAACCGTTTCTTGCAAAAATTCTACATTTTGCCATTGAATGGTTTCGTGTTTTGAAATAATCATTTGACAAATACGGTCGCCATCGTTAACTACAAATTCTTCGTTTGAAAGGTTTATCAAAATTACGCCTATTTCGCCTCGATAGTCTGCATCGATAGTGCCAGGTGTGTTTAGTACGGTAATTCCTTTTTTTAATGCTAAACCGCTACGTGGTCGAATTTGTGCTTCAAAACCCTCGGGTAGTTCTATAAACAAACCTGTAGGAATTAATGCACGTTCGAGAGGTTTTAATATTATAGATTTGTCAATATTCGCTCTAAGATCCATCCCCGCCGATAAAGAAGTGCTGTATTCGGGATTGGGGTGTTTTGATTTATTTACAATTTTTATTTGTATCATAAATTGTTATTTTTTTTAAGCAAAGTTATGAAATATTAAGTAAAGTAAAAAATGAAAGCAAATAGTATGATTGTAATTAGATGGTAATAGAGAGCATATTTATAGCCCAAAAACTCGATTTTGGTGAGTTTTTAAGTTATATGAGCATTTGTTATATTGTGTATATTTTTAAATGCTCATTATTCGTAAGCTACAAAGATTATTTGTTGTGTTTTTTTATTGCGATATTTATCGCACAGGGTTCCATCTATTATGACAGAATCTTCTAATAATTCCCATTTAGTTGTGTCTTTAACTAATTCTTCTATTTTAACTCCTTTTTTATTTTGTGCAAAAGAGTCGTTTGATACTTTTGATTCTGTTGTCTTTTCAACATTGTTTGTTTGGTTGCATGCCATCAAAAAAACAAATAATCCAAATAAAATAGTTTTCATCGTTCTTTACTTAATTAAATTAAACATAAAATTATTTAGCCTCAAAGTTATAAAATTTCAACAATCGTTCTATAAGCAAATCTAAGTTATCGGGCATATATATCGTATCGGAGACGATTTTGTTGTTCTTGACTAAAACAAGGCGGGGATTGAAATATTTATAAGGATGATAAGCATTATACGCATTGGGGTTATCTATACTAAATTTAGGGATTTTTTGTTTATTTAATTGATTTTTATACAATTCAAATTTTTTAGTAATGTAAACTAAATATAAGGGACATTCCTTTTTAAGTAACAAAAAATTGTTTAATGATAAGAATTTTAAGAAATATTCGTTGCACGATGAACATCCATATTCATGTAGTATTAACGCGGCAAAGGACGGTTGAATATTTTCAATTTTATGTTTAAAATAATTTTGTATATTCTGCTGCTTTTTATTTGTGTTTTGAGTTGCATTACATGTTTCTATTTTATTTATGGGTTTAGGCATTTTGCTTAATTTACGATTAAATTCTTTTAAATTAAATTTTTTTTCTATAGGACAAAGTTGTTTGACTATAAACGAATCATTTTCTATTTCAGCATTAAAGTATATATCGTGTGCTTGAAAACGAAAAAATTTATTTTCGTCTATAAATTCTTCGCCTATATAATTATATTTATCATCGTATGTAACGATAGAATAAAAAAATTCATCATTTATTCTTCGTGAAATATAGCGAATATATTTATTTAATGATTTAATATAAAAGATTCTTCCATAAATAAAAGAATTATACTCTGGAGTAGCATTTTTATCGAAAACAGAAGACGCATCGATCCATTTACATGCAAAATTGATATTTTGTTTTTCATCGGTTTCAGGGTTAATTTTATAAACAATAGGACTAAAAGAAAAACTAAGCCATATTTCATTTTTTTCTGGAATTAAAGAAAGAGATGTTTTAGTAATGTTTTCAGGATAATTAAAGACTTTTATTTTTTTTTCTACTGGATATGAAATGTCATTGTAAACAATAGTTTTTTTCTTATTAAAATCGTAATATCCTAAAACAGGAGTAGTTGGTTCAGATAAAAACTTATTATGATCGATATTTAAAACAAAGTATACTTTTGAATTTATACATGGATTTTCTGAAATAAAATATGGGAAAAGCTGATTAAAATATGTTTGCTCATCTAAATGAGACAAATTGAAATATGATGAACTTATTATATTCTTGTGGTTTAAACCGAATGAATATTTAATTTTACCATTAATATCAATTACAATAATGGCAGTGTCATAATAATATTTATCAACTCCCGAAGAAAAAATTAAAATAGAATCTTTATTAATATAATTAAAGCCATCAAAATTGAATGAATGATTGAGCGGAATTTTATTTATTAAGTTCTTCGATTTCAAGTCAAATAAATATAACGTATCTATTTCGTAAAATTTTACAAGTAATTGCTGATTATTTTCTATAAATTTTACCGAGTAAGGATAAGTGTTTAAATACTGTGATGAATTTATGACTCCTCTGGGTAATGGCAAAGACCAACGCTTAATTTGTTTAAAATTAACAATGGTTTGATTTGGATTAAAATTACATTCTGATAAAATAATAATTAAGAACAAAAGCAAAAATGCTTTTGTTCTTAATTTATTTGAAGTAAAATTAATCATAATTAATTAGCAGTTGACGCACCGACTTTGATTATTAAAACATGATCACTTCCAATAATTGCTTTATAGCAAGTATGACCAGGTGCTTTACAATCTAAGTGCTGAAATTGATCGATATAATACGGAGTTTTGTCATAAGTTATTTGTTTGGAATCCTCTTTGCCTTCATAAACAATTTGACCGGTAATTTGGTTTTGATATTCATCACAAACAGTTCCTTCAACAATAATTGAACTTTTTGTTAATACCCAGTCGCTTGTTTTCCACGAATGACCTTGTTGGTTTGTTTCTTTTTTCATTTCTTCTTTTTTGCAGGCAGTCGTCATAATTCCTCCTGCCAAAAGTAATAAAAATAATTTTTCATAAGCGTTAAATTTTTAAATTAAACATTTTTTTGCGTTTTAATGAGCTCAATTAAAACATAACAAATTTCATAAAAAAAAAACAAAAACAATGACATTTGTCATGTTTTGAAAATTATTAGTAAATGTAACATTTTTTATGTAAAAGTATGTAGTTTGTTAGTAAATATTGTTTTGAATTTAGTGAATAGTTTTTGCCATTATGGTTTACTATTTTTCTTCTACATCGAAGTTATAAAATTTCAACAATCGTTCTATAAGCAAATTTAAATTATCGGGCATATAAATAGTGTCGGAGACGATTTTGTTGTTCTTGACTAAAACAAGGCGGGGGTTGTTTTCTTGAAAAGGATTAAAATATTTGTAAATGTTTTGTGATTGTTTTAAAATGCGATTATTGTCTATTAAACTGTAATTATTCAAAAAAAGTTTTATTTCTTGTTCATTTTTATATACATAGGTCAAATAAAAAGGTGTTTTTTTTATATTAAAAAATACAGATTGATTTATTGATATATTTTTAGCAATGTAATCATTACATGAATGACAAGCGTTTGATGATATTATTAATAATGCAAAAGAACTGTCGTTAATTCCAATATTTCGAAAATATTTAAAATAATCATTTTCCGTTTTATTTTCACTTTTTATTTTATTTCCCATTATTTTACAATACTGTTCTTCATGTAGCTTTTTTGTAGCCCTTTTTATTGAATCAAGTTGAGTTTTCAATAATGTTTTATTCATTTTCGTAAATTCAAAATTAAAGAATTTAATATGTAATGAATCGTTTTCAATGGTGGCATTATAAAACATATTTTGATAAAAACCATGTATGGCAAAATCAGTAGCATAAATTGCTTCTCCTTTATAATTAAAATTTGTATCTGCAAATATTATTAATGCTTGATTATTATAATCATCGCCTAAAACTGCATATCTAAAATATAATTGGTGGTTAGGAGCATAATATATACCTAAATAATACGGGTCTTCTTTATCAGATTTGCTAATAGGTGATTTATAAGCATTTATCGTATCGATAAATTGAGAGGCTAATTTATAACTATTATTATGACCTTTTATGTCCCATTCGTAAACGAAAGGAGTATATCTAAAGCTTATTAATAAATTATTTCTATGATTAATACTTCCATCTACGAAATAATATTCTGCACTAGTATTGTAGGGATAAAATACAGAATCGTTAATATAAGGATAAAATAAATCTTGATTAAAAACAATTTTTTTGTTTGTAATATCATAATATCCTGCTATTGGAAGTTTATTATATTTTGTTTTCTTTCCGTTTAAAGTGTTTATAGAAGTGAAAAATAGTTTTTGTTTACATAATAATTTATTTAAATAACCATTGTTGTAAAGAAAAAGGACTGAATCTAAAATAGATGTATTAATATTATTTGTCAATAAACTCGGATTTTTTTTTATTGATAAGATATTAGGATGATAAAAACCATAATATTGCAATACTTCTCCATTAAAATTAATCAATGCTAAAGCCGAATCGTAATTATAATAATTAGACGAATGAAAGAATACCCATAAAGAATCGTTTCCATTAAATTGAAAGTTTTCGATTTTTAATGCAAGCTTTATTTTTCGTAAAATATTTTTGGTTTTCAAATCATAGATATATATCAAATTATCTTGAGGATAAAACTTTACCAAGGCATAAACTTTATCTTCAATGTTTATAATTTTTACTGTACAATCAATGATGCCCTTACTGGGTAAAGGTAGTTTTATTATATTTTTAGTAACAATATTTTTTATAGTAATTAAATTAACACTTTCTTTGCATGCAAAAAGTAAAATTATTGAAAGGATAAGTATAATTGGATTAAATAATAATTTACGAAACATATACTTTTATTTAAAAACTATGAGCTGCAATACTTACAGCTCATAATCAAATTATCTTGTGTTATCTTTTAACAAAATGACAGGTTCGCCATCAATTGTAACGTTTTTACACTCATTACCTGCATCAGAACAGTATGCTGGATGTGTTAACGATTTTTCATGAAAGTCCTGATCAAAGTTGATTGCTTTTGAGCAAAGTATTACTTCGTAAAGCTTTTGTCTGGTTTTTATGTCAGTATATTCATTGCAAATAGAACCGTTGATTTGAACATTTGATTTTGTCAATATCCAGTCGCTAGTTTTCCACGAATGACCTTGTAGGTTGGTTTCTTTTTTCATTTCTTCTTTTTTGCAGGCAGTTGTCATAATTCCTCCTGCCAAAAGTAATAAAAATAATTTTTCATAAGCGTTAAATTTTTAAATTAAACATTTTTTTGCGTTTTAATGAGCTCAATTAAAACATAACAAATTTCATAAAAAAAAAACAAAAACAATGACATTTGTCATGTTTTGAAAATTATTAGTAAATGTAACATTTTTTATGTAAAAGTATGTAGTTTGTTAGTAAATATTGTTTTGAATTTAGTGAATAGTTTTTGCCATTATGGTTTACTATTTTTCTTCTACATCGAAGTTATAAAATTTCAACAATCGTTCTATAAGCAAATTTAAATTATCGGGCATATAAATAGTGTCGGAGACGATTTTGTTGTTCTTGACTAAAACAAGGCGGGGGTTGAAATATAGATATGGATGGAAACGGCTATATAGTTGTGAAGTATCAAATTTTATTCTTTTTTGAGTATTATTATTAATGATATTTTCATTGGCTGAAATTATAGAATTAATGTTTGAATTTTCATTAATAAATATTAAATAAAAAGGAGAATTATTTATTTTAAATAAAACGTTTTTATTTATAGTTATAAATCTTAATATGTTCTTATTACACGAACCACAACCATAATTATTTATAAATATAACAGAAAATGAAGAATCTAAGATATTAAACTTATTTTTTAAATATTCTCTAATATTTTTTGAATCATTAATAACATTTTGCTTATTTATTTTACAATATTCATTTTCAGTATGATTTTTTATGTTTTTTAATGTATCTAAAATATTTGAAACATTTTTCTTTTTAAAAATAAAATTAGCATTTATAAGTGTTAATATTTGATTTTTTTCTGAAAATAAATTAAAACGACCATTTGTTTTTAAATCATCGCAATAATAATTATTTATTAAACTTTCTCCCATGTAATTGCCATATTTATCCGCATAAACATATAATAGTAAATTATTATATGATTTTGAAAAACGAACAACACGAAAAAACATTTCGCTTTTGGGCGAATACCAAACTTCACCATACATGGGTAAATCTGAATTTACTTCTACAGGATGAGTTTCTGATGGAATTGTATCTATAAATTGACATTTCAATTTCTTTAATTTTAAATTATTTGATTCAATATCCCATATATAGTAAAAAGGTGTATATCTAAAGCTAACAATTGCCATGTTTTTTCTGAAATATCGTAGTCCTATAAAATAATAATCAAAATTTCCATTTGGATAATAGGTATTTTGAGTTAAAAATGGATATGTACAATTATTGTTTAATATGATTTTATTTTTTTTTAAGTCAAGATAACCTATAACAGGCTTTTTTAAAATTTTGTTTTTGTCAATAGGAGATAGAGTAAATAATATTTTATTATTTATAATAATAAAGTCGTTAATTATTGGATATGCCCATTTAATACTATCAAATAATGGGAATTTTTGCTTTATTTTACCAGTTTTATTTAATAGAAATAAACATCCTTGATTATAATTATAGTCACCATAAATCCAGATACTATCATCATTTATATATTTAAAACTATTTATATAAAATTCATTAAATTTTAATGTGTCTATTGCATTATCATTTTTTAAACTATATATTATTATGTTGTTATTATCTGGATAATAAGTTATTAATATGCTATCTCCATATGCTTGAACACAAATTGAGTTTACACCACTGAATTTAATGTTATGTTTTTCATTAATAATTATATCATCAATTATTAAAATGCTATTTTTATTATTTGTAATATGATTACACCCACAAACAATTATTAAAAAAATTATTATTATTTTCTTCTTCATATTAAGAAATAAAATTAGAGAGGCTGATAGAAAAAATATCAGCCTCGAGAAAATATTAATTAGTTGAAGCTCCATCTTTTATGAGATATGCACGTGCACCATCTATATTAACAATTTTACAATTATTTCCACTTGATGGACAACTTATTTTTCCAAATGGGTCTGTAGTTACTGCTTTATCATAAACAATTTCTTTATTGTTAATTTTGCCTTCATAAACAATTTGACTGGTAATTTGGTTTTGATATTCATCACAAACAGTTCCTTCAACAATAATTGAACTTTTTGTTAATACCCAGTCGCTTGTTTTCCACGAATGACCTTGTTGGTTTGTTTCTTTTTTCATTTCTTCTTTT
>JABUFC010000035.1 GCA_013314715.1 Bacteroidales bacterium
TAAGGCTATAGTTGAGTTCAAATGTATCATATTTAATCGTTGGGGCAAAAAGCTCTACGAATGGGACGACATAACGAAAGGTTGGAATGGTAAGATAAACGGCAATGGTGCCGATGCGAGTCCCGGTATTTACTATTATGTAGTAACTGCTAAAGATAAAAAAGGCAAGGATTACGAACAAAAGGGTTACTTCTATCTGTTGAAAGAAAAGAAATAGAAAGTTAGCATCAAAATTTCAAGAGCCGCTTAATGCGGCTCTTTTTGTTGTTGTATATTGATTAAATAATAGTTATTTTAGTCGCAAAAAATAGGATGAGAAAGGTTGTAGTATTATTAGTGTTATTCCTTATTGAGCCTTGCTTATATGCTCAAAAATCGAAAAATATACCACCCGAAAAGCCCAAATTAGTTATTGGAATTGTTGTTGATCAAATGCGTTATGATTATTTAACTCGTTTTTATGATAAATTTGAGCAAAATGGTTTTAAACGTCTGATGAATGAGGGGGTTATTTGTCGCTATGCATATTTAAATTATATTTTTACCCAAACTGGTCCTGGACATGCCACTATATTTACTGGAACAACTCCATCGAATCATGGAATCGTATCTAATGAATGGTATATACCTTTAAAAAAACAAAAAGTATATTGTGTTGAAGATTCTAAACAAACAACGGTAGGAAGCAATTCTGATAATGGTAAAGCAAGTCCACTTTATTTAATGACTCCTACTTTGGGTGATCAACTTCGTTTACATTATTTAAATAAATCGAAAGTTATAGCTATTTCTCTTAAAGATAGAGCAGCTATTTTACCTGGTGGAAAAAATCCAAATGCTGCCTATTGGTATGATGAATCAACGGGTAATTTTATTACAAGTACTTATTATATGAAAGATCTTCCTAAATGGGTAGAAGAGTTCAATAATAAAAAATTAGCTGATTTATATTTAAGTCGCTTATGGACAACATTATTACCAGTAAATGAATATACCGAAAGTTTACGAGATTCGAATAATTATGAATTGGGTTTTGGAAAAAATCAAATGGTATTTCCTTATGATTTATCTTTTTTAAGTAAAAAAAATAAAAATGAAAAAGATTATAGTATTTTAAAGTCCACACCGTTTGGGAATACCTTAGTACATGATTTTGCAATAGCTGCAATAATTAACGAGGAATTAGGGAAAGACAATATTCCTGATATTTTGACCATTAGTTTTTCAGCAACAGATTATATAGGTCATCGGTTTGGACCAAGATCGGTTGAACTCGAGGATACATATTTACGATTAGATAAAGAAATTGCTCATTTAATAGACTTTATTGAAAATGAAATAGGTAAAGAAAATGTTCTAATATTTTTAACAGCCGACCATGGAGTTGCCGATAGTCCTGATTATTTAAACGACAATAAATTAACAGGAGGACAATTCAAGCAATATTATGCTTTGTCTCTTTTACGGACTTATTTAAATGCTACATATGGCGAAGGTGAATGGGTGCTTGGATATTCTGATCAGCAAATATTTTTAAATAGAAATTTAATCGAAGATGCAAAATTATCGCTAAAAGAAGTACAGGAAAAAGTGGCTAATTTTATGATTCAATTTAATGGCGTGGCCAATGCTATTACTGCATATTCGTTGCAAAATCAGAATTTTACAGATGGGCTACTAAAAGCAATGCAAAATAGTTTTCATCCGAAACGATCGGGCGATGTGCTGATTGCTTTAGAACCTGGTTGGATCGAAGAGTCACCTTATTTATATGATCATAATTCGGCATATTCTTACGATACACATGTTCCGTTGTTTTTTTATGGTTGGAAAATACCCCGTTTAGCGATTAACCGAAAAGTCCACATTATTGATGTAGTACCAACTTTAGCAACGCTATTACAAATAGAAGTCCCAATGGGTGCAACGGGGGTCCCTATACAGGAATTAATTGGAAATTAGTTCATGCGATATTCGATTTCGTCTATTTCAATTGGAATATGTTGCATCAAATTGATAGGAGTAGGTGCCACCAATATATCATTCTCCAATCGAATACCGATATTTTCTTCAGGAATATATATACCCGGTTCACACGATAATATCATTCCTTCTTGAAGTATAGTTTCAGTATTACCGCTATCATGAACATCTAAACCCATAAAATGCGAAACACCATGCGGAAAATATTTTTTTACTAATGGAGTAGATTCTGTTTTAATATCACTAACAGTAAGGAGTTTGAGCTCTACTAACGCTTTTTCCATTAATTGTTTAGATAAGATATTTAATTCTTTTATGGAAGTACCTGGTGTTATATTTTTTTGTACTTCTTTTAAAATAGATAAAACTTTATTATAAATCTCCTTTTGTCTTTTCGTAAATATACCTTTATTAGGAATAGTGCGTGAAAGGTCTGAAGCATAACCTTTGTATTCACAACCAAAGTCGAGTAACGTTAATTTATTTTTAAGTAAACGTCCAGAATTATTTGTATAATGTAATGTTAGTGCATTTGCTCCACTGGCAATTATAGGGAGATAGGCGTGTTGATATTGCCCTTTACTTATAAAATATGAAGTAATAAAAGCTTCTATATCGGCTTCGGTTTTAAAATGATTAAAATTTTTTAGTAATTCATTAAAAGCCTCTCCTGTAATTCGAATGGCTTTTTTTATAAATGCAATTTCTTCGGGTTCTTTAGTTAATCGAAGCTCTTGTAAAATAGGCGATAGATCTATAATATTTTTTGAATTATTATGAAATAAGAGTGAATCAAATAAATGATTCATATTACTTTTAACAATATAAATATTATCAAAAGCTTGTAATAATTGATTTAATAATTCATTTGAATAATGAATTTGCTCTATGCCTGAAATTTTTTTAACTTCATCTGGACTAATTCCTATGCCTTGATAAATAATAGTTTTTTCATCTAAAGTTGGTAAAAAAATATATTCTTGACAGTTTCCATATGAATCTTTGGTTAAAACAACAGCATGTATAGGATCTAAAATACCTGTTAAATATATAATATTTGAGCATTGTCTGTATTTATATTCATGTGATGCATTTCTATACTTTGTTGAGGCAGAAAATAGAATAGCGATACTATTATTATTCAATTTGTTAAAAAGCTTATTTCTATTTTTTCTAAATAAAAAATGTTTATTTTGTTGATTTATATCAATTATCATATTGAAAAAAAAATTACATTTGCGAAGTTATAAATGAAATTTGATATGGCTAAATTTTTTAACACTTCTGTAGGAAAAAAAATGATTATGAGTTTAAGTGGTCTTTTTCTAATAGTATTTTTATTGGTGCATTTGACCGCAAATTTAACGGCAATAATAGATAGCTCTGGCGAAACTTTTACCAGAGTTGCCGACTTTATGGAAGAAAATCCATTAATAAAAATAATGCAATATGTATTAGCTGCGGGTTTTATTTTACATATTTTTTATGGTACATGGCTCACGTATCAAAATCGTAAAAAACGTCCAATACCTTATGCTGTTTCGACCCAAACAGATGTTTCGTGGTCGTCGCAAAACATGTGGGTTACAGGAGCATTGGTATTGGGCTTTTTAATTCTTCATTTATATAATTATTTTTATAAACTTCAATTTACCGATTTGATTGAGAGCGGTCAAATGACAAAATACGAGTTATTAAAAAGTATTTTTCAAGCTGATAATTGGCTATATAGTGTATTATACATAGTATGGTTTGTGATTTTAGCTTTACACCTCAATCATTCATTGCAATCGGGTTTTCAAACGTTAGGTTTAAATAATCAAAAATGGATAGGTAGGTTAAAATGGATTAGCAGCATATATGCTATTATTATTGCTGTTGGCTTTAGTAGCATTACATTATATTTTTTCATTCAATCACTGAATAATTAAAAAGAATATGGCAATATTAGATCCTCGAATACCAGAAGGTCCCATTGATAAAAAGTGGACATTATTTAAGTCAAGCTGTAAGTTAGTGAGTCCCGCCAATAAACGTAAATTAGATGTTATTGTGGTGGGTACCGGTTTAGCGGGCGCCTCAGCAGCTGCATCTTTAGGAGAATTAGGGTACAATGTTAAAATATTTTGTTATCAGGATAGCCCACGAAGGGCACATAGTATAGCAGCACAAGGAGGAATTAACGCCGCTAAAAATTATCAAAATGATGGCGATAGTGTATATCGTCTTTTTATGGATACGCTTAAAGGTGGCGATTATCGTGCACGCGAGGCTAATGTTTATCGTTTAGCCGAAGTGAGCAACGCTATAATAGATCATTGTGTAGCTCAAGGTGTGCCATTTGCACGCGATTATGCTGGTTATCTCGATAATCGTTCTTTTGGGGGCGCTCAAGTATCGCGTACCTTTTATGCACGTGGACAAACAGGGCAACAATTGTTGCTTGGAGCCTATAGTTCACTCAATCGTCAAATTAAACAGGGAACGGTTAAATTATATCAACGTCGCGATGTACTTAATATTGTTGTTGTAGACGGCAAAGCACGTGGTATTATTGTACGCAATTTAGTAACGGGCGAAATAGAACGTTATTCTGCACATGCAGTTGTTATAGCGACGGGTGGATATGGAAATTTATACTATCTTTCAACCAATGCCATGGGGTCTAATGCTACAGTTATTTGGCAAGCCTATAAAAAAGGAGCGTATTTTGCCAACCCTTGCTTTACTCAAATTCATCCAACATGTATCCCTGTACATGGCGAATATCAATCAAAACTCACACTGATGAGCGAAAGTTTGCGAAACGATGGTCGCATATGGGTGCCTAAAAAAATTGAAGATGCACGTAAGCTTCAGCGTGGAGAAATAAAAGCCAACGATATTCCCGAAGAAGATCGCGATTATTATTTAGAACGCAGATACCCTGCTTTTGGAAATCTTGTCCCTCGCGATGTGGCTTCGCGTGCTGCTAAAGAACGTTGCGATGCTGGTTTTGGAGTTAATAGTACAGGATTAGCCGTTTTTCTCGATTTATCAGATGCTATTAAGCGTTTAGGTAAAGAAGTTATTGAAAAACGTTACGGTAATCTTATTCAAATGTATGAAAAAATTACTGGCGATAACCCATATGAAACTCCTATGATGATTTACCCCGCTATTCATTATACAATGGGTGGATTGTGGGTTGATTATCAACTAATGAGCAATATTCCCGGCTTGTTTGTTATAGGCGAAGCTAATTTTAGTGATCATGGAGCCAATAGACTTGGGGCTTCTGCTCTTATGCAAGGTTTAGCCGATGGATATTTTATTTTGCCTTATACCATTGGTAATTATTTGGCAGATATGGTGAAGACTCCTCGCTTAGATGTTCAAACTAAAGAATTTGATTTAGCCGAAAATGAAGTGAACGAAAGAATTCAACGTTTGATGTCGGTAAATGGAAGTGAACCAGTTGATTTTTACCATAAAAAGCTTGGCAAAATAATGTGGGATTATGTTGGCATGGCTCGTAATGCCCAAGGTTTAACAATGGCTATAGAAAAAATAAAAGAGATACGTCAAGAATTCTGGAAAAATGTAAAAATACCTGGCACTACTACCGAGTTCAATTCCGAATTAGAAAAAGCATGGCGTGTAGCCGACTTTTTAGAATTAGGCGAATTATTAGCTAAAGACGCACTCCATCGCGAAGAATCGTGTGGAGGACATTTTCGTGAAGAAAGTCAAACCGACGATGGAGAAGCAAAACGTAACGACGAACAATTTGCTTATGCAGCAGCATGGGAGTTTAAAGGCGAAAATAATGACCCCGAATTGCATAAAGATGAATTAATATTTAAAGAAGTAGAGCTTGTTCAACGTAATTATAAATAGAATTCCTATGAACATAAAATTAAAAATATGGCGTCAGGCAAACCCTAAAGATAAAGGACATTTTGAGACTTATTCGTTAGAAAATATAAGTCCCGATACCTCATTTTTAGAAATGCTCGATATTCTTAACGAAAAACTTATTCGCGAAGGTAAAGATCCAGTTGCTTTTGATCACGACTGCCGCGAAGGAATATGTGGCATGTGTAGTTTGTATATCAATGGTCGCCCTCATGGTCCTGACGACGATATTACGACTTGCCAACTTCATATGCGTAAATTTAAAGATGGTGATACTATTACAATAGAACCTTGGAGAGCTGCAGCATTCCCTGTTGTAAAAGATTTAATTGTAGATAGAAATGCTTTTGATAAAATTCTGCAAGCTGGAGGTTTCATATCTGTTAATACGGGTTCAGCGCCCGATGCCAATAGTATTTTAATTCCGGCTAAAATTGCCGACGAAGCAATGGATGCAGCAGCTTGCATTGGATGTGGAGCTTGTGTCGCTGCTTGCAAAAATTCTTCTGCAATGTTATTTGTTGCCGCTAAAGTGTCGCAATTAGCTTTATTGCCACAAGGAAAAGCCGAAGCTACAAAACGAGTCAAAGCGATGATTGCCAAAATGGATGAACTAGGTTTTGGAAGCTGTACCAATACCGGTGCTTGTGAGGCTGAATGTCCCAAAAACATTTCTATTGCTCATATAGCTCGCCTCAATAGAGAATATTTATCAACAACTATTAAAGATTAAGGAGTTGAAATTAATGATTATGATAGAAGGCAGTTGCAAAGCTGCCTTTTATTACATTTCTACAAATTCAAAAGGTATTTTAAGCAATTTAGAAAAACGAACACCCGATGAGTGCATATCGGTATCGTCTTTTAAATAATGCCAACGAATCAAAACTTCGTGTGTTTGTGCTATTTCTTGTAATATAAGTAAAATTTTTGCTAGTTGTTTTGCAGAAGCAGTATTGAAATATTCTAATTTAAAATTAAAAACGGTTTTGGGTAATGGATCTTTTTTATATTCATTAAGCCAATTTATAACAGGTTCGTAAAATGCAATTGCATTTTCGGGTAATGAACGATAACCTATTTCAAAAATTCCTTGTTCTTTATTCAAAATAACCGATGGTGTGTCTTCTTGTTTCACAATATTTATTGGTTCTAACATAATCTAATTTATTCAACTGCAATTAAACTTTGCAAACTTAAAAATGAATATTGATTGTTTATAGGAAGAATATCATATTGAACTGGAAAACCGCTTTTCAGACGAATATCTATCATGCCTAAACCTGTTTTTTTAGAATTTGCGCCCTCAAAGTTAAACAAACTATCATTATAATATTCATCAATTTCATCTTTTGTTAATGAATTTACTTTATCAATTTTCTTTTTAAGAGATATAAGTTGTTCGTTATCAATAAAATTGCCTGTTAAGATACGATAAAAATTTTTATTAAAACCAAGTAAAAATATTCCTGGAATTACATCCTGATCGTAACCTTCATTTGGGATATATCCGTGTTTAATAATGTTTTGAAGCATTTCAACAACAACATAAAATACTTTCTTTTTATGGCTAATGCTTCCGGTCATTTGTCCTTCAAGCGAATTAAGTAAGGTAAGTAAGCTTTCTTGATTAAATGGACCATTGTTAATAATTGAAAGGTTTTCTTTATTTAAAATAGCATGAATTTTTTCGACAAAATGAAATTCATTGATGCCAATGTTCTGACCTTGTAATTCTTCTTCAACAATAGGTACTGTACAAAGATAAAAATACGAAAGTTCGCCCGAAAGAGGAACAAATTTATATATTAACTTGTTACCTGCTTTACGTGCCATGTCTATTAGTCCTAGTCCAGCTCCACCTTTGTCTGATATAGAACCTTCTTCTAAAACGGTTTTGTAGTATTCTTTGAGTTCGTCTTTGCTGAGTGTATTTATTTTATCAATTAACGCTTGTAAGTATGGAATATTTTTAGTTTGAGCTATATTGCCTGTTGTAATTACATAGCGGTTGTTCATTTTTTGAATTAAAAATAAACTGTCGTGTTGAGGGTCCACTTCTACATCCGATGCTTGGTGGCGTGTAACATTTTGCAATGCTTCGACTAAAATGTTATAAACGCGCTTTTTTATTTTCGAAGATTCTTCTTGTTTTTCAAGTTTGTTCTCGGTTAAAGATAAAATAGTGTCGGTAACATCTTGTGTAAAAATCCCTTTATATATATACCCTAGATGATAATCTTGCATGAGAAAAAACAACTGTTTAACGAAATCAAGTGATTGATTTTCGACCATAGCTCGCGATTTTAATAGCAAATATAAAAATAATTACAAACTTACTATCTTTTTTTTATTTAACAAAATTTTAATTATAGTGTAAATCAGATTTCAACTTTTATTTGAACACTGTGTCGATGAATAGATAAATTTATACTTTTACCCATAACAATAGGATAATTATATGAATCATGACCGGCTGGAAAATTTTGAATTATTAATTTTAATGTGGGTAAATTAAAACTTTTTAATATAGAAGTAAGTTCGAATGGATAGGCGTTTTCTTGTGGTAAAAGTTTAAAATTACCTAAAATTATTCCATAAACCGAATTGAGCTGACCAGAATGGTAAAGATGATAAAGCATCCGGTCTATTTTATAGGGATACTCGTCAACATCTTCAATAAATAAAAATTTGTTCTTGGTTTGCAAAGCATACGATGTACCAATAGAGCTCTGTAAAAGTGTAAGATTCCCACCGGTAACGATTTCTTCGATGGGGTTTAAAGGCTCATTCAAAAAAACAATGTTTTCGATGGGAAGTTGAAATGAATAACCTCCGTCAAAAAGTAGTTGGTGTAAGTATGTTAAACTTTTATTGTCTTTGTATTTGCTGAATGAAGCAGGCATAGGTCCATGAATGCAAGGTATATCGAACGATTGTATCTTGTTGAGCAGCAATGTAATGTCGCTATAGCCAATAATCCATTTGGGCTTTTTTATAAAATGTTGCCAATTTATTTGCTCAATAATGCGAACACTGCCATATCCGCCACGTGCACAAAATATGGCTTTATATTCATCGCTGTCTAATGCTTCTTGAAAATCGGATAGCCTTTTTTCGTCTGAGGCAGAAAAATAGCTATCGTTGCCGAAAACATTTTGGCCTATTTCTACAACAAGTCCCCACGATTGAAGTATTTGAATACCATATTCTAAGTCGTCTTTTTTTATTTTACCCGATGGAGCAACAATAGCGACTTTATCACCTTTTTTTAAGACCGATAATGCATTAAACATTTATTTTCTAACTTTGTTCCAAAATTACTAAAGAATTTTGATACTATGCAAAAAGTTTGGAAGCGTTATACCGTAACAAGTGCCTTACCCTATGCCAATGGGCCTGTGCATATTGGACATTTAGCAGGTGTTTATGTACCTGCTGATATTTATGTGCGTTATTTAAGAAACAAGAAAAAAGATGTTATATTTATTGGTGGAAGCGACGAACATGGTGTTCCCATTACAATAAAAGCAATGAAAGAAGGTGTTCGCCCTCAGCAAATTGTCGATAGGTATCATTATCTCATAAAAAAGTCGTTTGAAGATTTTGGGATTTCATTTGATATTTATTCACGTACAACTCATAAAATTCATTACGAAACAGCATCCGAATTTTTTAAAACATTGTACGATAAAAATATTTTTATCGAAAAGGTTACCGAACAATATTACGATACCGAAGCCAACCAATTTTTGGCCGACCGATATATTACCGGTACTTGTCCTCATTGCGGAAACGAACGAGCCTATGGCGATCAGTGCGAAAAATGTGGAACTTCGCTCAATCCTACCGACTTAATAAACCCTAAAAGTGCCATCAGTGGCTCGCCTTTGGTTTTAAAAGAAACAAAGCATTGGTTTCTGCCACTCGATAAATTTGAAGCCGATTTAAGAAAATGGATACTCGAAGAGCATAAAGAATGGAAAACCAATGTGTCAGGACAATGTAAATCGTGGCTCGATTTAGGGCTTCAGCCACGTGCTGTTAGTCGCGATTTAGATTGGGGAGTGCCGTTGCCCATTTCGGGTGCAGAAGGTAAAGTATTATATGTATGGTTCGATGCTCCTATCGGTTACATTTCTGCTACCAAAGAACTTACACCCGATTGGGAAAAATATTGGAAAGATAAAGATACCTATTTAGTTCATTTTATTGGAAAAGATAATATTGTGTTTCATTGCATTGTTTTCCCATCAATGCTCATGGCCGAAGGTTCTTATATTTTGCCCGAAAATGTTCCGGCAAACGAATTTTTAAATCTCGAAGGCGATAAAATATCTACTTCACGCAACTGGGCTGTTTGGCTTCATGAATATTTAGACGATTTTCCCGGAAAACAAGATGTACTTCGTTATGTTTTAACGGCTAATATGCCCGAAACAAAAGACAACGATTTTACATGGAAAGATTTTCAAACACGTAATAATAGCGAATTAGTAGCTATACTCGGCAATTTTGTGAATAGAACCGTTGTGCTTACTCATAAGTATTTTGAGGGTAAAGTTCCCTTGTGTTCAAATATAAGTGAGCAAGATATGGACATTTTACGCCAGGCTGTAGAGGCAAAGAAAGAAATAGAAGAAAATATTGAAAACTTCCGTTTCCGCGAAGCACTTAAAGCGTATATGAATATTGCCCGTATAGGTAATAAATACCTTGCCGAAAGCGAACCCTGGAAATTAGCCAATACCGATATGGAGCGTGTCAAAGCCATTATTGCTGTTTCGTTAGAAATTACAGGATTGTTGGCTGTATTGGGTGAGCCATTCTTGCCCTTTACTACGGTTAAACTTAAAAAAATGCTCAATTTGAGTAATTATGATTGGGATATGGTGGGAACTAAACCTGTTTTTACTGCTGGACACAAAATAAATAAAGCTGAATTGTTGTTCGATAAAATCGACGATGAAGCCATCGAAAGACAATTACAAAAATTGCAGCAAACAAAAATACAAAACGAACAGAATGCCGAAAAACACTATGTACCCGTAAAAGAAAATATCACCTACGACGATTTTTCGAAAATGGACATCCGCATAGCTACTGTAAAACATGCTGAGCGTGTGCCCAAAACCGATAAGTTGCTGAAACTGACGTTGCAATTAGGATTCGAGGAACGTACGGTTGTATCAGGTGTGGCTCATTGTTATCAACCCGAAGAGTTGATTGGCAAACAGGTGTGTTTATTGGCTAACCTCGAGCCTCGAAAGATAAAAGGAATAGAGTCGAAAGGAATGGTGCTTTTTGCCGAAGATACGAATGGAAAATTAGTAGCCGTTAGCCCCATAATTAAAACCGATGAGGGTTCAGTAGTAAAATAAAAATGACCCAACCTATTACAAGTATATATCTTACCTACGATGGTCTTACCGACCCATTAGGACAATCGCAAATTTTGCCCTATTTAGTAGGATTATCGAAACAAGGAATTCGGTTTTATGTGGTTTCTTTTGAGAAAAAAGAACGCTTTCAGAAATTAAAACAACCTATTCAAACAATTTGCAAAAATAATAATATTAGCTGGATTCCATTGGCTTATACAAAAAAACCGCCCGTTTTATCAACGCTTTGGGATATTTGGAAAATGAATCGTACCATTCGTAAGCTAATCACTCGAGAAGATATAACTATCTTGCATTGCAGAAGTTATATTACATCGCTTATAGGGTTACGATACAAAAAGAAAAAAAACGTTCGGTTTATTTTCGATATGCGTGGCTTTTGGGCTGACGAAAGGGTAGATGGACATATTTGGAATATAAAGAACCCTGTCTTTGCTCTTATTTATAGGTATTTCAAGCGAAAAGAAAAGGAGTTTTTAATGCAATCTGATGCTATCGTATCATTAACCGAAGCTGCAAAAAAGGAGATTACGATACAAATATGCCCTTCGATTAGTCCCGATAAAATTTCGGTCATTCCTTGTTCGGCCGATTATTCTAAGTTTAAGAAAATATCCGAAGAGGAAGTCAATCAGGTTAAAAGAGAATTAACTATTTCAAGCGATTCCATTGTTTTAGGATATCTTGGTTCGTTAGGTACGTGGTATATGTTGGACGAGATGCTCCATTTTTTCAGTCTTTTTAGACAAAAATATCCCAACAGCATTTTTTTATTTATTACCAATGATGATATAACAAGTGTTATTTCTAAATCGAAAACGCATGGTATTCCTGTTGAGGCAATCAAAAAAGTGTCATCTCCTCATCAAGAAGTGTATCGTTATTTGTCGGTCTGCAATTTAAGCGTGTTTTTTATAAAACCAACTTATTCAAAAATGGCAAGTTCTGCAACAAAGTTTGCTGAAATTATGGCACTCCAAATTCCTATTGTTTGTAATGCCATAGGCGATTTAAAAGAACATATTCAATTAACCGATAATACATACTGTATAGAGCGTTTCGATGAAGAATCGTACAAAAAAGCACTCGCTAAAATTGATGTGCATCAAAAGTCAATTGCAAAAGAATATTTATTACATTGGTACGACTTAACAAGAGCACTGCTGGAGTATAAAAAGATATATACGCAATTGGTACAAGCATGAGTCAAGCTAAAAAAATATTGTTTTTGTGCCCTTATCCTCAAAATACTGCACCAAGCCAGCGTTTGAAGTATGAGCAGTATTTTACTAGTTTTGAACAAGACGGTTTTCAGCTTTGTGTGTCGCCGTTTATCATCATGCCCTTTTGGAATATTTTATATAAAAAAGGCTATTGGTTTCAGAAAGTTTTTTATACTATTATAGGTTATTTTAGACGTATTTACGATTTGTTCCGCATACGCAGGTATGATATTGTGTATGTGCATTTATGGGTAACGCCTTTGGGGTTTCATTTATTTGAAATGATGGTCTGTTTGTTAGCCAAAAAAGTTGTTTATGATATGGACGATATGATTTTTTTGGGACATGCAAGTTATGCCAATAAGCCATTGAAGTTTCTTAAAGGTAAAATCAAGATTATTTATTTGTTGAAAAAAGCCGATTTTGTCATAACTAGTACCAAAGCCTTAGAAGATTTTGCCAAAGAATTTAATAATCATGTAATTGATATTCCAACCTCAATTGATGTGAATAAATATAAGCTCAAAGAAAATTACAATATTCAAAAAACAATGGTTTTGGGATATAGCGGAAGCCACAGCACATTGAAATACCTGAAATCGATAGAACCAGTATTTGAGCAATTATTGCAAAGAGGCGTCGATTTCAAGGTTTTGGTTGTAAGCAATTCAACTTTTTCATTCAACAACAAAAACATTCCTACAGAAGTAAGGTATTGGTCTTTAGCTGACGAACAGCACTTATTACATCAAATGGATGTGGGGTTATATCCATTGACCGATGAGCCATGGGTTTATGGCAAACGAGGTGGAAAAGCCTTATTATATATGGCAGTCGGTTTGCCCATTATAGCAACCGCTATTGGCTCTAATTTAGATACTTTCGTTGATGGAACAAATGGATTTTTAATCCCAGTTGGCGATAATGACAAATGGGTAAGCAGAATTATAGAATTAAAAGATAACCTATCGTTACGTCAATCGCTAGGACAACAAGCACGCAAAACAATTGAAGAGCGTTTTTCGGTAGAAGCCAATAAAGAATGGTATTTAAAAGTTCTGAACGCTGTGTTAAAAGATAAACTTTCGGAAAGTTCATAGGGCTAAAGAAGGGTTAATTTTGGGTATTTTACGAATTAAAATTCTTACTTCTAACCTACATTCATGTTGCTGTGATAAAAACTAATTGATTTTTGTTGGGTTTAACACAATTTAGAATTTAAAATAATTGGATTACAAATGCTTAATTTTGGTTAAAACTTTCTGCTCCTTTTTATTATCTTTGCACCTTTAAAAAAAAAAAACTTTTATGTCAAAACGTTTTAACGAATACAAACAGCTTGATTTAGCTTCTATTAACAATGAAGTTTTAAAATGGTGGGAAGAAAATAAAACTTTTAGCAAAAGCCTTGAAGTTCGCGAAGGTGCACCCGATTTTGTGTTTTACGAAGGACCTCCTTCAGCCAATGGTACTCCTGGCATTCATCATGTTATGGCACGAACTATTAAAGACTTATTTTGCAGGTATAAAACCATGCAAGGCTTTAAGGTAAATCGTAAAGCCGGTTGGGATACTCATGGATTACCCGTAGAACTTGGTGTAGAAAAATCATTAGGCATTCGCAAAGACGATATTGGTAAAAAAATCTCAATCGAAGAATACAATGCACATTGCAAAAAAGATGTAATGAAATATACCGACCAATGGGAAGAACTCACTCAACACATGGGATATTGGGTCGATATGTCCGATCCTTATATTACTTATGACAACAAATACATTGAATCATTGTGGTGGTTATTAAAACAATTGTTCGAAAAAGGATTATTGTACAAAGGATACACCATTCAACCTTATTCTCCCGCAGCTGGAACGGGTTTAAGTACACATGAACTTAATCAGCCCGGTTGTTATAGAAATGTAAAAGATACCACTTTAACAGCACAATTTAAGATTATTCGCAACAACGAATCAGAATTTTTATTCAAACATGTTGATACCGATTTATTTTTCTTAGCTTGGACAACAACTCCCTGGACCTTGCCTTCAAATACAGCCTTGGCAGTTGGCGAAAACATCGAATATTCAAAGATTTTAACTTTTAATCCCTATACACAACAAAAAATAACCGTTATTTTAGCTACTGAACGTATATCGGCTTATTTTAACGAAAAAGGTAAAGACCAAGATTTTTCAGAATGGAAACCAGACGCTAAAATAATTCCATACAAAATATTAGAAACATTCACGGGCAAACAATTAGCCAATATTCGATACGAACAACTAATTCCATGGCATAAGCCCGAAAATGGTGATGCGTTTAAAGTTGTAATTGGCGACTTTGTTACTACCGAAGATGGTACAGGCATTGTTCATATAGCCCCAAGCTTTGGTGCCGACGACTTTAGAATGTCTAAAACCTATGGTTTAGCTTCGTTAACCTTAGTTGATAAACAAGGACGTTTTATTGAAGGCTGCGGAGAATTTTCTGGCAGATTCGTAAAACAAGAGTATGAAGACGAACAAAATAAACACCCCGAATCGGTTGATGTTGAAATCGCTATCATGCTGAAGAAAGAAAACAAGGCTTTTAAAATTGAAAAATACGAACATAGCTATCCACATTGCTGGAGAACCGATAAGCCTATTCTTTATTATCCTCTCGATTCTTGGTTTATAAAAACGACTGCTTTTAAGGAACGAATGATAGAACTTAATAAAACTATCAATTGGCAACCTCCCTCAACCGGATCCGGACGTTTTGGACAATGGCTAGAAAACCTACTCGACTGGAACTTGTCACGTTCACGCTTTTGGGGAACTCCACTCCCTGTATGGGCTACCGACGATTATAGCGAAATGAAATGCATCGGCTCAGTTAAAGAATTAAAAGACGAAATTGAGAAATCGTTGAAAGCCGGCTTTATGAAAGAAAACCCATTACAAAATTTTAATGAAAACGATTACTCAATAGAAAACTATAATCAGTTCGATTTACACAAACCATTTGTAGACAATATAATATTAGTTTCAAATTCGGGTAAACCCATGCGACGCGAATCGGACTTAATAGACGTATGGTTCGATTCTGGTGCAATGCCTTATGCACAATGGCATTATCCATTTGAACATAAAGACGATTTTCATAAATTATTTCCTGCCGATTTTATTGCTGAAGGAGTTGACCAAACTCGAGGATGGTTTTTTACTTTGCATGCTATTGCCGTAATGTTATTCGATTCGGTTGCTTACAAAAATATAGTATCGAATGGACTTGTACTAGATAAAAACGGCAATAAAATGTCGAAACGATTAGGTAATGCTGTTAATCCATTTGAGGTACTCAATAACTATGGAGCCGATGTATTACGTTGGTACATGATTACTAATTCTCAACCTTGGGACAACCTTAAATTTGATATGGATGGGCTGGAAGAAGTGAAACGAAAATTTTTTGGAACATTATACAATACTTATTCTTTCTTTGCCCTTTATGCTAATATCGATGGATTTACCACCCATGAACCTAATGTACCATTCGAAAAACGACCAGAAATCGATCGGTGGATTCTTTCTTTACTTAATACACTTATTAAAAATGTTAAAGATAGTTACGAAGAGTACGAACCAACACGAGCTGGACGTTTAATTCAAGATTTTGTAATGGATCATTTGAGCAATTGGTATGTTCGTTTAAACCGTAAACGTTTTTGGGGTGGTACCATGGACGATGATAAATTAGCAGCATACCAAACATTATACGAATGTCTGCTACAAATTTCAAAATTAATGGCTCCCATTGCTCCTTTTTATTCCGAAAAACTCTTTAATGATTTACATGGTTGTCAGTTAGAAAATGTAGAATCGGTACATCACACTTTTTTCCCAAAGTACAAAGCCGAATTAGTTGACAGTGATCTCGAAGATCGCATGCAATTGGCTCAAGATATTACTTCGCTGGTCTTATCATTACGTAGAAAAGTAAATATTAAAGTACGCCAACCTTTAAGCAAAATTATGATTCCTGTGCTCGACAAAAACTTCCAAACCCAAATTGAAAAAGTAAAAGATATTATTTTAACAGAAGTAAATGTTAAAGAATTAGAGTTTGTTGATGCCAATTCTGGTATCATTGTAAAAAAAGTAAAACCCAATTTTAAAATCTTGGGTGCTAAAATGGGTAAGCACATGAAGGCTTTTACTAACAACTTAAACAGTCTTTCACAGCACGATATTCAACAGATTGAAAAGCAAGGTTTTTATATATTTAATAACGAAGGAGAATCTTTTACTATTCGTATCGATGAACTAGAGTTTTTAACTCAAGATATGCCGGGATGGCTTGTCGCTTCAAAAGGTATGCTTACCGTAGCACTCGATATTACTGTTACAGATGAGCTTAAATACGAAGGTATAGCACGCGAACTCATAAATAGAATTCAAAATATACGAAAAGAAAGTGGTTTTGAAGTTACCGATAAAATTATTATTCAGATTGAAAAGCATGAATTAGTTGAAAAGGCTGTTGAAAAGCACAAAAACTATATTGCATCTCAAACTTTAGCATTAGAAGTAAAAATTTTAGAAAAAATGGAACAAAATAACTTACAACACGTAGAAATCGATAATAATTTAGAAGTAAAAATTTTAGTTAATAAAGCATAAATCTTTAAAAACATCATACTATGTCAGAAAAAACTAGATATTCAGACGAAGAGCTTCAGGAATTTAAAGAACTGATTCTTGAAAAGCTCGAAAAAGCAAAAAAAGACTATGAACTTTTAAAACAAGCTTTAAATAATACAGATGGCAACGACACCAGCGATACTTCTCCAACATTCAAAGCATTAGAAGAAGGGGCGTCTGTATTATCAAAAGAAGAAGTAGGTCGTTTAGCACAACGTCAGCTAAAATTTATTCAGCATTTAGAAGCTGCTTTAGTACGTATCGAAAACAAAACATATGGTATTTGCCGCGAAACAGGAAAACTTATTCCTAAAGAACGTTTACGTGCAGTTCCACATGCTACTTTAAGTATCGAAGCAAAAAACAATCAAAACAAGTAACCTTTGGGTTTATTATTAAATAAAAGAGGCTGCCTGAAATTGTGCAGCCTCTTTGCTTGTTAAGAGTGTTACTAGAAACAAAACGAAAGACCGGCAGCCCAAGGATGTAAAACGGGACCCTTTTCGTTTTTAAATAATTCCGATAACTGATAGTCAAAATAAAAGCCAAGTTTGTTAAATCCAATTCGAAGTTGAACAGAATAGGCCAAAGGATTTAAATAATAGCTATGATATTCTTTGTTGGTTTGACGATCGCCATCTACAAAATATACTTGTTTAATATGCGAACCAATTCGTAGAGAACCGATTAGCCCAGCACTTAAATATATTTTATCTTTTTGATCATTAACAGGTATATGAAATTCAAGCATCATTGGTATTCTTAAATTGCTAATTAACAACTTATTCTTTTTATATTTATTTGTATTATCAATAGTATAATCAAGATAAGTAGTATCAATATTTAAATGAATATTTTTTTCAAATTGATAATTATTAAATCCAAGTCCTAATCCAGAAACTAAACCTATGTAATTTTTATATAAGCCAATATTCCATTCAAATAGGTTTACATTAAAATTAATAGACTTAACATGATTGAGCTCTAAATAATTTATTTGATTAGGTAAAGAAAACGAATGGTTGTTCGTTAGGTATCCATTGAAACCAATTTCAATAGCACTCCAACGACCATTAAATTTCTTTTTATGTTTAGTTTTTTGTTTATGGATGCTATCGTTTACTACAATACTTTTAGTTGATGTATCAGATTTGTCTGAAATGATAATAACTTTGCTTTTTCCAAAAGAAAAAGTAGTGGTGTCTTTTTGAGCAATAAGATTTGCACTTAAAAAATAGATCGCTAAAATAAAGAATAACTTTTTCATAACTTATTTTAATTTAGATGTTTACAATAATATGACGTTGACAATAATTAAAAGTTACACTATTTTTTAGAAAAAGATCGCGAAAATGAAAAATTTCCCAAAGTAATTTCTTGCTTAATACGCTGTTCTTTTTCAAATCTTTGCTCTTTTACAATAATATTATTGCCGGTGTATTGTTGTATGTATTTGGTTCCATTTTCAAGCATATTCCACCAACTACCTTTATGATTGGGCAGAAATGCCTGTTTTTCATAATTCAACTCTTCTATCATTTGATGAAAATAATTAAATTTATTTTGTGCAAAGAGTTTTTCTAAACTAAGTTTTACAATGCTATCATTATTTTCTGTATTAATTTGTTCAGCATATTGCACTTTTGTTTCGATGGTTTTATTTTGAATATCTATGGTTGTGGTATCATTTTTAACATCATTTTTTATTAAAGCCAATTCTGTTTGCGATTTTTCTATTTTTTTAATTTTGACATTTTGATTTATAATAGTTTTTGAAAAAGAATTGTTTTTCTCTGGGGTATAAACAGTTCGTATTATGTATGGTTTCAATATAGAATTAGCAGCTAAATAATTAGATTGCATGTTTTTATGCGAAAAATGGTAAAAACTAAAAATAAAAAAAACAATAATAGATGCTGCTGCAGACAGAGGCCATAAAAATTTTAATACAGAAGTGCTTTGTTTTTTTAAACGATTTTTATTTTCGAGTCGTATTTGGGTATCAGGCTCTAAAATTGTATTTTTATAACTTGTAAATATTTTATTTTTTTCTGAATTATTTTTAATCTCTTTTAAAAGTATATTTTTTTCGTCCTTTGAAAGCTGTTTTTCGATGTAAGCAATACATTTTTCATCAAACGTATTAATTTCCAATTTATAAAGTTGTTCTTTATTTTTATATTTTAAAGACAACTTAGGTAAAAGTTTTGTTTTTTGATATTTCGAAAATATTTGTTGTTTTTCTGCGTCTTGAGCAATTATTTTTAAAAAATCGTTTTTTTCATTTTCGGTTAAATCATTTTCAATAAATCTTATGCAAAGAATCTCAAAATCATTAGCAAATTGATGTTCTTTTTTTAATCGTTCTTTTTTAGAATATTTTATTGGTTTAGGCTGAAGTTTAATTTGTTGATAATTTTCAAATTCATTTTTCAAATCAGGGTTTTGTTCTAAAAATGCAAAAAGTTCTTTTGTTTGCAATAGAGTTAGATTGCCTTCGAGATATTCAAAAAAGATGAGTTCTATATTTTGTCGATTAATTTCCATTTTTAAATTAGTACAGTAATGTTACCAATATAATTTTTTAGATAGTTTCTTGCTCTAAATATATAAACTTTTACTTGTGATTCCGAAAGTCCTGTAATTTCGCTAATTTCTTTATACGAATAACCTTCGTAATCTCTTAGTAAAACTACAGCTTTTTGGTCGGTAGGCAAATTATCAATTGCTTTATGGAGAATTTCTTGTATATCGGGATTAGGACTTTGATAAGTATTGTTTTCATGCTCTTGTTCAAAAGGAGTTAATCGTTTTTCTTTTCTAATAATGTCAATAAAACCATGATAAGCTGTTGTAAACAGATATGATTTAGCTTTGAGTGCATCTATATTGTCTTTATTTTTCCATAATTTTTCAAAACTATCTTGAACAATATCTTCTGCCTTTTCTTTATTTTTTATGTTCTTGAGCACAAAGCGATATAGTGCATCTGCATATAAATCAACAGTTTTATTGTATTCTGCAACGGTCATTTCTAAAAATGTATATCTTATGACGAAGAAAAAGTAAAAATAGTTACACCTATATTAAAAAAAAAGGCTGCCCTTTTGAGACAGCCCTTTTTTATATCTTATGCAATTATTTAACTCATATGTTTTAAGTTTAAAGCATAAAGTACAATGAAAATAATTGGGAAAATAAATCCTAAAGTAGCCATAACGCCACCTAAACCAAAACCAACAAGAGCTAAAGTAGCAATTGGAGCTGCTAATTCGCCAATTACATAAACATAGAAACCTTTTTTCATAAGTTTCCACATCCAGATAACGCCGAGTAAACAAACTAAAGCAGCAACAATGTTAATAATTCCCAATAAGGTAGCATTTTGAGCTAATTTGTTTGCAGCGTCAACAGCTTCGTTTAATCCAGCCATTGCTTGGTCCATTCCTTCTACGTTTTCCATTCCTTCCATATTGTTTAAACCTTCAGCATATTCGGAACCCGCACTAGTAACAGCAGATGTTACAGCACCAGCTCCCATTGTAATAATACCGGAAATGATTTGCCAACCTACTCCGATAAAGCTTAAAATTCCTAACACCGTTAAAAAGGTGGGACGTTTTTTTGTTTCCATTACTTGTTCTTCCATAGTAATAAGTTTTTAGTTAAACATTAGTTTGTAATGCAAATGTAAAACCTTTTTTTAAATCAGCAAAAAAAATGTTAAAAATTTTTAAATTTGTTTAGAGTTGCTGAGTCCAATAATCAGATTATCAGATATATTATTTGAATTAAAAAAAAAATTAATAACCATAAAATTCATTTTAAAAAAAACTACCTTTGCTTGGACAAAATTTTAATTTTATGGAAAAAGATGCACTCATTTTTAATTTAATCGAAGAAGAATATCAACGCCAGTTAAATGGTATAGAATTGATTGCTTCCGAAAACTTTGTTAGTCCTTATGTTTTACAAGCAATGGGCTCTGTAATGACGAATAAATATGCCGAAGGATACCCTGGACGTCGTTATTACGGCGGATGCGAAGTAGTCGACAAGTCAGAACAATTAGCTATAGATAGATTAAAGGAATTATTTGGAGCCGAATATGCCAATGTTCAACCGCACTCAGGTGCACAAGCTAATGCTGCTGTAATGTTGGCTGTGTTAAAACCGGGCGATACCTTCTTAGGCTTAGACTTGGCTCATGGCGGACACTTAACACACGGTTCTCCTGTTAATTATTCCGGTCTCTTATACAAACCCGTTGCATACCAAGTTCGTGAAGATACAGGCATGGTCGATTATGACCAAATGGAAAAACTTGCACTGGAACATAAACCCAAATTAATTGTTGCAGGTGCTTCGGCTTATAGTCGCGATTGGGATTTTGCTCGTATGCGTGCTATTGCCGATAAAGTAGGGGCATTACTCATGGCCGATATTGCTCATCCTGCTGGGTTAATTGCTGCCAAAGAATTAAACAATCCATTTCCTCATTGTCATATTGTAACTTCTACAACTCATAAAACATTGCGTGGTCCTCGTGGCGGTATAATTTTAATCGGTAAGGATTTTCCAAATCCTTGGGGATATACTACACCCAAAGGTGAAGTAAAAATGATGTCGGCATTAATTGATTCAGCTGTTTTCCCTGGTACACAAGGTGGTCCACTCGAACACGTTATTGCTGCTAAAGCTGTTGCATTTGGCGAAGCATTACTACCAAGCTATAAGCAATATATTCAACAAGTTCGCAAAAATGCTAAAGCAATGGCCGAAGCCTTTTTAGCTAAAGGATATAAGATCATTTCTGGTGGAACAGATAATCACTTAATGTTAATTGACTTAAGAACAAAATTCCCCGAAATTACTGGTAAACAAGTTGAAAATACATTGGTTCGTGCTCATATTACTATTAATAAAAATATGGTACCATTCGATAGCCGTTCGCCATTCCAAACATCGGGAATTCGTGTCGGAACCCCTGCTATAACTACTCGCGGATTAAAAGAAGAGCATATGCCAATTATTGTTGACTTTATTGATACCATCATTTCGAGTATCAACAACGAAGATGTAATTACTAAAATAGGAGGTGATGTTAAAGATATGATGGCTAAGTTCCCACTTTTTGCTTGGTAAATAAAAATATAAACAAAATTTATAAAAAAGCTACTCATTTTTGAGTAGCTTTTTTCTTTTGAAAAAAAATCATACCTTTGAAAAAAAATCAATATATTTATCATTATTAGAAAAATTGATTAAGAGTAATAAAGTGAACATTTTAAACAAATAAAAAAACATTTATACATGAAACCATATTTATTAATATTAGTTGTTATTTTGTTTATTTCTTGCGGTAGTAATGCCTTTAAAAACGATAGTCAAATAGTATCAGATCAGTTGTCTACTATAAGTCAAGAAAGCAAAAAATATGTTAATGCTGAAGAAGCTTCTAGTAATAATGAATCTGAAACGAATCGAACAGAACTTAAAACAACTATAGAACGAAAGTTAATAAAACAAGGTAGCATGTCTTTTGAAACAGATAATATTGAAAAAGCAAAAAACTACATTGAGAATAAAGTAAAAATTTTTGAAGGTTATATTGCTAAAGAATATTCGTATGATTATACCGAGCAAAAGCAATATGTTTTAGAAATAAGAATTCCAAATCAAAAATTCGATGATTTTTTAAAATCACTAAATAATATTATTGTTTCGCTTGATAACAAAGATATTCAAGTTAAGGATGTTACCGAAGAGTATGTTGATATAGATGCTCGTATTAAAACCAAAAAAACAGTTATTCAGCGTTATTCTGAATTGCTAAAACAGGCCAAATCGGTTGCAGAAATGCTCGACATTGAACGTGAAATAGGGAATTTACAAACCGATATCGAATCGTTGGAAGGCAGATTAAAATATTTACAAAACCAAATTAGTTTATCAACACTTAGCCTTACTTTTTATGAACATAGAACTAAAGACTTTGGTTTTTGGTCTAAAATTGTAAAAAGTATAAAAGGTGGTTGGAATGGTTTATTGTGGTTTTTAGTTGGGGTAATGTATTTATGGCCCTTATGGTTAATTTTATTCGGGGGACTTTGGTTTTTACTCCGATATATAAAGCGAAGAAGGAAAGCTTAAGAAAGGTTTTTAATAATTGATTCAAAAAATACTCTACCATCTGTATTAGAAAGCTCATCATCGGCGGCACGCTCAGGATGTGGCATCATTCCAAAAACATTTTTATTTTTATTACAAATGCCGGCAATATTGTCAACAGATCCATTCGGGTTTGCTTCAGAAGTTATAACACCATTAGCGTCGCAGTACCTAAATAAGATTTGATTATGAAGACGCATCTCTTTTAGTGTATTGGTATCTGCATAATAATTGCCTTCGCCGTGTGAAATAGGGATTTTAAATGCTTTATCTTTTGGTAAAAGAGAAGTTAGAGTTGTGTTATAATTTTCGGGTTTGATAAAAACATTTTTGCATATAAATTTTTGATTGGCATTTCGTAAAAGAGCACCAGGCAACAATTTTGATTCGCAAAGAACCTGAAAACCATTACAAATACCGAACACAAATTTACCTTTTTCTGCAAAATTAATAATTTCGTTCATAATAGGAGAGAACCGGGCTATAGCACCAGCCCTAAGATAATCGCCATACGAAAAACCACCAGGAATAACGACTGCATCGACATTTTTTAAGTCAGAATCTTTATGCCACAATAATTCTACATGTTGGTCAAGCAAGTCACGTAATAAGTAAATAACATCGTGATCGCAATTGCTTCCTGGAAATAATACAACACCAAATTTCATTGTTTGTAAATTTAAAGTTCAAAGTTAATTGAAAAAAATGAAATAGTCATCTTATTTGTAAAAATGTAATAAAATAAATGCTATAATTAGGTTTTGTTTTTAAAGAATGTTTGTCTTAATTTGTAAAAAAAATGAACTCAATGCTGCAATGGAGATAAAAGAAGACGAAATAAAAGATATTGTAAAGGTTATTTACGATTTATCGGGATATGATTTTTCTGATTATTCTCCTAAGTCATTATTACGTCGGTTTGAAAAGATATTAATCGATTACCAATGCACAATGCCTGAACTTATAAGCAAATTAAAAACAAATCCATTGTTAATTGAATCAATAGTAAAAAATATAACGGTAAATACAACCGAATTTTTTCGCGACCCTTTAGTTTGGATCGAATTTGAAGAAAAAGTAATACCCGAATTAAAGAAACATGAACAGATTAAAATTTGGCATCCTGGTTGTTCGCTTGGACATGAACCTTATTCGATGCTCATAATGCTTAACGAACATCAATTATTAGATAAAGCTGAAATTATTGCAACCGATTTAAACTCAGATGTGTTAGCAACAGCGAAAAATGGTATTTTTAGATATTTCTTAGATATAGAATATTTAAAAAATTTTGATTCCGTTATTAATCGCGACCCTTTAAACTATAAAGTTCCGTATGATAAATATTTTGATTTAGAGGCCTCCAAAGATATTTTTAAAATCAAATCCGAATTTTTAGGTAAAATTAAATTTTATAAACATAATTTAGTTCAAGATCCCTTTCCACATCCCGATTCATTCGATCTTATTATGTGTCGCAATGTTTTAATATATTTTAACATGGAGCTACAAAATAAGATTATCTATAATTTTTACAAATCGTTAAAATTAAATTCCTACTTAATATTAGGGTATCATGAATCTATTCTTGGAAGCCTATCCAACTTTTTTGATAAAAATGGTCAAGTTTATAAAAAATCAAAATAAAACAATTCACTATTTATTATAAGCAAAATATTTTTTAACTTTAAGGCAATAAAATTATAGAATGGCTATAGTAGCTAATATACAACTACTAACCGATTATTTGCGACAAATAAATGTTGATATTCATGCAAATAACGTAATTCTTTTATACGAAGGCGAAGTTAATCACGATATTATAAAGTCCCTATTGATAACACTTGAACAGCGATTTAAAAAATCAACATTAAGTAGAACTATTCAAAAGAAAATTTTTAATGTAATGGTAGAATGTATTCAAAATATTGAAAAACATACTATTACATTTATATCTGAAAATAAAGAATTTTATAAACGAGGTTCCATGTTAATTATTGAAAATCAAAATGAAATATTGATTTATTCGGGTAACCTTGTTGATAAAGATCAAATGAGTTTTTTACAACAAAAACAACTGCTGTTAAAAGATAAAACTAAACAACAGTTGCGTTCAATGTATAAACAACAACTCATACAGGGAACAATAAGCCACAAAGGAGGTGCTGGTTTAGGTTTTATTGATATGGCGCGTAAAACTGATAATCAAATGGATTTCTATTTCTTTGATATAAATGGCAATTTTTTCTTTTTTGTAAATAGGATAATGATAAAAAAATAATATATGAACCCATTAGTAATTCCTGCAACAATTGATAGTCCCGCTGTAAATCTCGATAAAGAAAAACAAATATTTGAGATAAAAGGGAAAAGTTTGCCAGAAAATGTAAATGTTTTCTATCAACCTATAATCGATTGGTTCACAGAATATTTTAAAAATCCTAACGAAGAAACTATTTTACATTTTAAGCTCGATTATTTAAATACTGCATCCTCAAAAGCTTTATTATCATTATTTTTAGTAGTCGAAGAGGCTATTAAAAATGGAAGAAAAGCCATTGTAAAATGGTATTATGAAGAAGACGATGAGGACATGAAAGATATTGGCGAGGAATATGCTGATATTATTCAAATTCCTTTCGAAATAATACAGATTGATAACGAATAAAAAAATTTTTTTATGTTAGATTGGGGGAAACTTCCATTCGGTTATGTTAAAACCGATTTTAATGTGCGTTCTTATTACAAGAATGGTCAATGGTCTGATTTAGAAATCAGTCAAGACGAAACGATGCCTATTCATATTGCAGCAACAGCATTGCATTATGGACAACAAGCTTTTGAAGGATTAAAAGCATATCGAGGCAAAGATGGTAAAATTAGACTTTTTCGCTGGGACGAAAATGCCAAACGATTGCAACACTCTGCCCGAGGTTTACACATGCCCGAAGTTCCCACAGAATTATTTCATCAAGCCATTATTATTGCAGTCAAAAAAAATGAACGCTTTGTGCCTCCCTATGGAACGGGTGCATCCCTTTATATACGTCCTCTACTTATTGGTACTGGAGCAGAAGTTGGAGTTAAACCTGCCAGTGAATATATGTTTGTCGTTTTTGTTACACCTGTTGGTCCCTATTTCAAAGAAGGATTTAACCCTGTAAAAATAGCCATTATCCGCGATAGCGATCGTGCTGCTCCTCTTGGTACAGGAACCTTTAAAGTAGGGGGCAATTATGCAGCAAGTTTACGCGGAGTTATTAAGGCTCATCAAGCTGGATGTGGTTCGCCCATGTATCTCGATACAAAAGAAAAAAAATATATTGACGAAATTGGTGCAGCAAACTTTTTCGGTATTAAAGCCAATACATATGTTACCCCCAAATCTACATCTATACTCGCTTCAATAACCAATAAGAGCATAATGCAGTTGGTAGAAGATATGGGTATGAAAGTAGAACAACGCCCACTACCGCTTGACGAAATAGAAACCTTTGAAGAAGTTGGTGCTTGCGGTACAGCTGCAATTATTAGCCCTATTGGTACTATTATTGACATTGAAACCGGTAAAGAATATAAATTCTGTAAAGATGGAAAACCTGGACCCATTTCTACTCAATTATATCAAACACTTTTAGGAATTCAATTTGGCGATATTCCAGACCCACATCATTGGATTGAAATGCTTGAATAGTCTATTATTTAAAACATAGATAAAGAAAAGTCAGGCCTAATAGTCTGGCTTTTCTCTTTAAAATAAAATATTAACATGTGCAATTTTTTCAAATTATTTAAGTTATATAGACAACAGTATTTTATGAAATAGCCATGAGAACAACTCACTACAATCCAAAAATATTTATAGTGTTTTTGTTTAAAAGGCTTATATCATCGTTTGAACTTAATTAAAAATAATTACAGATGAAAGTTTTAGTTTCCTTTTTGGTTATATTTTTTCTCTTATCATCTTACCATTTATATTCACAAATTCCTATCATGCAGTGGCGTTCGCATTTATCTTATTCGCAGGGCAAAGCCGTTATACCTGCCGAAAATGTTATTTACTGCTTAACCGATGGTGGATTATTTTCATATAACATTTACGATAATTCGATTCAAAAGCTTGATAAAAATTTTGGTCTCTCTGACGTTACCATTACAACCGTTAATTATGATGATAGTAAAAAGTTAGTTGTAATTGGATATGATAATGGCAATATTGACATCATAAAAGGCAATCAAATTATTAATGTATCTGATATTTTTCAAAAACCCATAATAGGCAATAAAGCCATTAATCATATTCGTTTTTATTGTGGATTAGCCTATTTAGCCTGTGGTTTTGGAATAGTAGTGCTCGACTTAGATAAATATGAAATAAAAGAGACTTATTTTATTGGATTAAATGGAGTAAATATAAATGTAACTTCTATCGCTTTTACAGATCATTATATTTTAGCTTCAACAACAGAAGGCGTTTATAAAGCTTTAAAAAATGGTGTTAATTTAGCAAATTACCAAAATTGGAGCAAAATAACCGAAGTGCCCAATTATTTTGGAAATTTCAAAAAGGTTGAATATTTTGATAGTAAAATTTGGCTTTTCTATTGTTCGGGAAATTCTACTGGCGATAGAATTTATATGAGTAATGATAACAACACTTGGGAAGTTTTCGACACTACGATAACTCATGTTTCAGCGATGAAAGTATATAACGATAAAATGATTATTAGCCAATATAACAAAGCCACAATAGTTTCAGCTGGATCCCATGTTAGCATTTATGATGTATGGGGTATAAATCCGCGCGATGCTGCATACGATAAAAATAATAACTTATGGATAGCTGATGGATATGGTGGACTTGTAAAAAAACTGTATAACCACTCTGATGATGTTGTAAGCTTTATTCAACCTAATGGTCCATCAGAAAATAACTGTATGCGCATTGATTGTGGCGAAAACAATTTATGGGTAGCTCGTGGTGCTTTGAGCAGCGCTTGGAATAACCAGTGGGTAAGTGGAAAAATTTTCAGATTCCACAACGAACAATGGACTTCGTTTTCAGCCGATAATAATTCCAAATTAACGAATGTAAAAGATATTTGTTTTGTAAAAGTAGACCCTAAAAATGCTAAACATGCTTATTTTGGGTCGTATGGTATGGGTTTAATCGAAGTTAACGACGGTTCAATAATTGAAGTTTACGACGACCAAAATAGTCCCTTGCAAAACATTTTTCCCGGACAACCGTTTGTTCGTGTTACAGGAATGGATTTCGATTCTAATGGAAATTTATGGATTATTAATTCTGAAGTTAACAACAATCTTACCATTCGTAAATCGGATGGTACCTGGAAATCAATCTCATTAGCCAATGCTATGGGAGGTGCCAAAATAACAGGCGAACTCCTATGCACTTCTGATGGTACTAAATGGATTATTTTCCCGAAAGGAGGAGGCTTGTTTGCTTATAACGAAAATGGAACAATCGATAATTTATCAGATGATAAAACTAAAGCAATATCTATTATTAGTCCCGAGGGCGAAGCAATTTCAAACGATGTTTATTCAATAGTTGAGGACAAAGACGGATTACTATGGGTTGGAACAGCCAAAGGACTTGTATTTTATTATAATCCTTCACAAGTTTTTGAGTCTTCTGGTTTTTATGCACAACGCATAAAGTTACCCAATGAAATAGAAGGGCAAGCAAACTATTTATTCGAATCTGAAGTAGTAACAGCCCTTGCCATAGATGGCGCTAATCGAAAATGGGTAGGTACTTTATCGGGTGGGGTGTTTTTAATGTCGGCCGACTGCCAAAAAGAAATATATCATTTTAAAACGGACAATAGCCCATTATTATCGAATAGTATTAATGATATTGCAATTGACCCTAAAAGTGGTGAGGTATTTTTTGCTACCGACAAAGGTATATGCTCTTTTAGAAGTACTGCAACTGAAGGATTAGAATTTCATCATAATGTAGAAGTTTTTCCAAATCCAGTTCGACCAAATTATAATGGTAATATTGCAATTAGAGGATTAGTTAAAAATGCTCACGTCAAAATAACCGATATTGCTGGAAATTTAGTTTACGAAACTACAGCCGAAGGCGGACAAGCCAATTGGAATGGAAAAAATTTATCGGGCAATAGAGTAAGCACTGGTGTGTATTTAATTTTTTCGACTAACGACGATGGTAGCGAAACCTTTGTTTCTAAAATTTTATTTATAAATTAGTAAACGTATCTTAATTTATTTATGCTTAATTTATTAAAATACGATTGTTGAAAAGTCTTAAATATGGTAAGAAATTTCTGAACTGATTTACTCTACATTTGTACTAGCCGATTTTATTATTTGTTTTAATAGTGTTGATTAGTTGTTTTTTTTATCATTCGATGGTTCAGCACTATTTAATAATTGTTGTAAAAACAATAGTTAAGCCAAACAAATATTTAATCGGTAATATGAAATATAAAAAATTGAAAAATTATTAAAATGGCATTACGCATAGGAGTAATCGGAGCAGGTCATTTTGGCAAGTATCATCTACAAGCTTTAAAAAATTTACCCGAAGTTGAATTAATGGGTTTCTTCGACATAGACCCCATGGTTCAGCAAACAGTGAGTCATGATTTTAAAGTTAAATCGTATAATTCTTATGACGAATTGCTTAGCGATGTTGATATTGTAGATATTGTAACTCCTACCATAAGTCATTATGAATGTGCATTAGAAGCCATTCGTCATCAAAAGCATGTATTTATCGAAAAGCCTGTAACTCATAATGTAGAAACAGCTCAACATTTAATAAAAATGGCAGACGAAGCTGGTGTAAAGGTTCAGGTTGGACATATAGAACGTTTCAACCCAGCTTTCTTGGCAGTAGAACCGTATATCAATAAACCTATGTATATAGAAGCCCATCGTTTACAACCCTTTACACAGCGAAGCCTTGATATTTCTGTTGTTCTTAATCTCATGATTCATGATTTAGATATAATTTTATATACAGTAAAATCAAATATTAAACGCATAAGCGCCAATGGAGCTGTGGTAGCCACACAAAGTGCCGATGTGGCCAGTGCACGAATAGAATTTGAAAATGGTTGTGTTGCTCATATTACTTCGAGCCGTATTTCTATTGATAACATGCGTACCATTAAACTTTTTCAGAAAGATAATTGTATTACTATCGACTTTTTAAACAAAAAAGCTGAAATTATTTGGGCAAAACAACATCCAACAAACCAAGACCATTTGGAGCAATCGACACCTGTAGAACTTACATCGTTCTACCCACCCATAATTCTTAATAATGCTATTTTAGAAGAAATGCGTTCTTTTGTAAATGCTATAAAAAATAACACTTCACCCATTGTAACACTTGAACATGCTTATTATGCAATAAAAATTGCATTCGAAATCATGGAAAAAGTAAAATTTTCGTTTGAATCGTAAAATAAATAATATCTTTGCAAGTTTTTCGTTTTACAACTATTGAAAAATTGGCATGAGGTATTTATTTATTTTAATTGCTTTAATATTTTTTTCTCTGTCTTGCCAAAAATGGGATAAAGAAGAGGATATACCTTCGTATATTCGTATTGTAAACGCCAGTATATCAACTAATTATGCCACACAAGGTTCAAATAGTTGTAAAATAGCCGATATATGGGTTAACATTGATGGCAACAGACAAGGTACATACGAAATTCCAACACGTTTTCCTGTTTTAGCTACAGGCAAACACAATATAACATTAAGAGCAGGAATAAAAGTAAACGGAATTAGTGCAAGTAGAATTATTTATCCTTTTTATAATATTTTAAATATCGACACGATTTTACCCGAAGGAAATATTCTTACCCTGTCGCCAGTTTTTACCTACAAAACCGAAACTGTTTTTGGATGGAGAGAAGATTTTCAGGGTAACGGTTTTAGCTTAGATAGAGATACAGAATCGGACACTTTACTTTATGCCATTTCGGACTCACTAGGGAATAAAGTTGGAAAATTTTCGATTGATGCTATTCGTCAACGATTTTATTATAAATCGGCCGATGCATTTACTTTACCCAAAAACGGAACTGCTATATTTTTAGAGTTCGATTATCGTTGTAATCACCCTTTTTCGGTAGGACTTATTATAAATAAATTACAATCATCAATAGTTACGCCTTTATTAATATTAAACCCACACCCAAACACATTTAATCATATATATGTCGATTTTTCTTACATAGTTAATCAAAATGTAGATGCCATAGATTTTAATGTTATTTTTCAATGCAACATACAAGAAGGCTACACCCAAGGAGATGTAGAAATTGATAATATTAAATTACTTCATTTTTAATGAATACAAAACGACAAACAATAAAATACATTATTTCAGATTTTATAGCGGCCTTGTTATCTTGGCTTTTGTTTTTTACATTCAGAAAAAAAATTATTGAGACAGAATATTTTGGCTACCCCATTCAATTAACTTACGACGAAAAGTTTTTCCTTGGACTTATTCTAATACCTTTATTTTGGTTAATATTACATTATTTATCGGGCTATTATCAAGATGTTTACCGTCGTTCACGCTTAAAAGAACTTTGGCAAACATTTTATATTACTGTTTTAGGAACCATATTTTTGTTTTTTGCATTAGTATTAGACGACTATGTAGTAAGCTATCATGATTATTACCGCTCTGTATTAATGTTGTTTTTTACTCAATTTGTATTAACCTATATTCCTCGAATTGCAATAACCACACGTACTATTCATAAAATTCATCAACGTAAAATTGGTTTTCGTACCATTATGGTTGGTAGCGATAAGAAGGCATTTGATTTATATGAGTATTTCATTAAACAGCCCAAAGGTACAGGAAATTTATTTGTTGGATTTGTAAGCGTAACACCTAAACCCAAGTATCGAATTGAACGATATTTAAAACATTTAGGCGATGTTTCAAAATTGCATCATATTATTGACGAAGAAAAAGTACAGGAAGTTATTTTAGCACTTGAAACACGAGAACACGACCAAATTAATGCTATATTGAATAGAATCGAAAATAAAGATGTTGTGATTAAGGCCATACCATCATTATACGATATATTAACCGGTAGTGTACGCATGTCAACGCCCTACGATGCTCCTTTGATTCAAATATCGCGTGATCTTATGAGTCCATTTGAATCAAACCTAAAGCGGTTGATTGATATTGTTTTTTCTATTTTTGCTATAATTATACTTTTGCCTGTATATTTGTTTTTAGCCATTGGTGTAAAATTATCATCACCCGGACCTATAATATATACTCACGAACGTATTGGACGTTTTGGCAAACCCTTCAATATTTATAAGTTTCGTAGCATGTATATCAATGCCGAAGCTATGGGACCAGCCTTATCGAGCAAAAACGATCCTAGAATAACTAAGTTTGGTCGTTTTATGCGAAAAGTGAGATTGGACGAAACACCCCAGTTTTTTAATGTATTAAAAGGTGATATGTCGCTTGTTGGTCCACGACCCGAACGTCAGTTCTTTATCGACCAAATAATGAAAAAAGCACCCCATTATGCTCATCTTCAAAAAGTAAGACCTGGAATCACCTCGTGGGGACAAGTAAAATTTGGATATGCCGAAAATGTAGATGAAATGATAGAGCGATTGAAGTATGATTTAATTTACATGGAAAACATGTCGCTTTATGTTGACTTTAAAATAATGATATTTACCATAAAAATTATTTTTCAAGGGCGTGGAAAGTAAAGTATTTCATAATAAAGGAATAATGTCAGGTGGCATTTTTTGTTTAAGCCCCTCAGAAGCTTATGAATTAAGCAATACTGAAATATATTTTGTTGATGTTCGTGAACCTTATCTTTTAGGATATAAGAAAATAGACGTAAAAAATTTAATCTATTTACCAGCCAGTAAATTTGACGAATGGTGTTCTACTCTTTTATATAATAACGCATATATATTTTTTGATTCAGTAGGTCTTAAGAGCGCAGAGGTAGTTAAAAAACTTAAAGCAAAAGGATATACAAATATAGCCAACATGGCAGGTGGTATTGTTGCTTGGGAACAAGAGCATCTGCCTCTTATTATCGACAATACTGAGCGTTTAGACGGAAGTTGTATGTGTCAGTTACGTCCTAGATTAAAATAGTTCTACTGAACAACATTTACTTGAAACTCGGCTGAAATACTTTTATCGCTATTTTTATCCCAAATTAAGCAATAACAACTTAAAGGATTCTTGAGGTCTTTATTATATGCAATAAAAAAGGGTGCTACCTGTGATGTAAATTCCTTGACAGACATTTTTGAATTTTTCATAAGATCGCTTTCGTCAAGCATAATATTTCCATTTTTATCGCTAACTCTCCCGACTTCGCCACTTTTTAGGCTTAAGTAATTGATATACAAATACATAAAAAATCATGTAGGCACTACACGATTTTACAAGTAATTATATATCAATACATTATTGAATCATAAATGGAATATTTGA
>JABUFC010000036.1 GCA_013314715.1 Bacteroidales bacterium
TAGCTCTTTTAGCTGCAAGAATTTTTTCTTTTATACCACCAACAGGGAGTACTTTGCCTCTTAAAGTAATTTCACCAGTCATAGCTATATGTGAAGCAACCTTGCGTTGTGTAAATGCAGAAGCAATAGAAGTCACCATCGTAATACCTGCCGAAGGGCCATCTTTGGGTATCGCTCCCTCGGGGACATGAATATGCACATTCCATTTCTCAAATACTTCGGGATTTATTTCTAATTCTTCAGCATGAGCTTTAACCCACTCATAAGCGATAACAGCCGATTCCTTCATCACCTCGCCTAAATTGCCTGTAATAGTAATATTCCCTTTTCCTCTGCTAAGACTTGTTTCTATAAAAAGAATTTCGCCACCAACAGCTGTCCATGCAAGACCCGTAACAACTCCTGCTGTTTCGTTACCTTCGTATTCATCATTCTCAAATTCTGGCGGTCCTAATATTTCGCGAACCTGAGTTGTACTAAGTTGTTTCTGGTATTTTTCTTTTAATGCAATTTTTTTAGCAATAGAGCGTATTACTTTTGCCAATTTTCGTTCTAAATTTCTTACTCCCGATTCGCGCGTATAATCTTGTATAATTTGTAATAGTATTTCGTCAGTAAACTTTACTTGCGAAGGTTTTACTCCGTGTTCCTTAAGCAATTTAGGTATAATGTGATGTTGAGCAATTTTTACTTTTTCTTCGGCAATATATCCACTAACTTCAATCATTTCCATACGGTCGCGAAGTGCAGTACTAATAGTATTTGTTTGATTAGCAGTAGCAATAAACAATACTTTCGACAAATCGTAATCGATATCTAAATAATTATCGTGGAAAGTATTATTTTGTTCGGGATCGAGTACTTCAAGTAGTGCTGCCGATGGATCGCCTCTAAAATCGGTTCCCACTTTATCAATTTCGTCAAGCACAAAAACTGGGTTCGACGAATTCGCTTTTTTAAGACCATAAATAATTCTTCCTGGCATGGCACCGATATAGGTTTTTCGGTGTCCACGTATTTCGGCTTCATCGTGAAGTCCACCCAATGATATGCGGACATATTTACGTCCTAATGCACGTGCAATAGACTTGCCCAATGAAGTTTTTCCCACACCCGGAGGTCCATACAAACAAATTATCGGAGCTTTTAAATCGCCCTTTAATTTTAAAATTGCCAAATGCTCGATAATGCGATCTTTTACTTTTTCAAGCCCAAAATGATCTTCGTCTAATATTTCTTTGGCTCGTTTTAAATTGAAATTATCCTTTGTATATTCATTCCATGGCAGTTCAAGTATGAGTTGTAAATAATTGAGTTGAACTGAATATTCGGCAGCCGAGGGATTCATCCGTTCAAACTTTTCTAATTCTTTATAAAAAATATCGGCTGTTTGTTTTGACCATTTTTTCTTTTTCGCCTTTTTCTTTAGTTCTTGTATTTCTTGCTCAAAAGGATTTCCGCCAAGTTCTTCCTGAATGGTTTTTATTTGTTGTTGAAGCAAATATTCCTTTTGTTGACGGTCGAGATCGAGTTTAACTTTTTGTTGGATATCGTTTTTTAACTCAAGCATCTGAACTTGTTGAACAAGCTTTTCGAGCAATTTCATCCCTCTAGCTTTTAGGTCGTTAAGTTCAAGTAAATGTTGTTTATCGTTTAGCTTTAAATCGCTGCTTGAGCAAATAAAATTGATAAGAAAATATGCATTTTCGATATTACGAATAGCAAGTGAGGCCTCAGATGGTATATTATTCGAGAGTTTGATAATTTTTAAAGTAAGGTCTTTTAGCGACGATAACAGTGCTTCGTATTCTTTATCATTGGTTTCGGGTTTTGTTTCGGGTAATGCTTTAACTTTAGCAACAAAATAAGGTTCTTCGCTAAGATACTGTTCTACCTGAAAACGCCCTTTGCCTTGCAAAATAACGGTAGTCGTATTATCGGGCATCTCGAGCGTTTTAATAATTTGAGCATAAGTTCCAAGACTAAACAACTGTTCAGGTTTAGGATTTTCGTGTTTAGGATTTTTTTGAGCAATGGTTCCTAAAATTTTATTGGTACTACCTACTTCTTGTATAAGTTTAAGCGACTTATCGCGTCCTACTGTAATAGGAATTACCACACCTGGAAAAAGTACCGTATTTCGAAGTGGTAAAATTGGCAGATTTTCGATTTCTTCTATTTTTTGATTTGGATCTAATTCTATTTCTTCTGATAAGATTGGAATAAATTCAGATTCGTCTAATTGATGCATACCGTATCCCATAAAAATATTTTTATTTATCATTAAAATGCTGTAAAATTGTCAGTTTTCAAAGCAGAATTATATAATAGGCAATTCGTGTGCCAAATATTAATAGTTTCTAAATTGTTCGGTTTTTTTGTAGATCCATTGCAATATTTCTTTTTCAATGGCATTAAACTCTTTATTTCTGCGTTCAAATACCAATTTTGCTGTTTCTATTGCTTTATCAAACTGATAATGTGTATATCCTTGTGCTCCGCCCCATGAGAATGAAGGGACAAACGAGCGATGAAAGCCATCGCCAAAAAGGTTACAAGCAACCCCTACAACTGTTCCTGTGTTAAACATTGTATTGATACCACATTTAGAATGATCGCCCATAATAAGGCCTGCAAATTGAAGACCCGTTGAAATAAATTTTTGTTGAGGATAGTTCCACATTTTAACTATAGCATAATTGTTTTTCAAATTGCTATTGTTTGTGTCAGCGCCTAAATTACACCATTCACCTATAACGCTATTACCTAGAAAACCATCGTGCGCCTTATTGCTATAACCCAATATAACACTGTTATTGACTTCGCCTCCCACTTTTGAATAAGGACCAATAGTCGTGGCACCATAAATTTTTGCTCCCATTTTTAATGTGGCATGTTCGCATAAAGCGAAAGGACCTCGAATAAGACACCCCTCCATAATTTCTGCCTCTTTGCCAATATATACAGGTCCCTCGGAGGTGTTTATAGTAGCCGCTTCAACTTTAGCACCTTCTTCAATAAAAACCGAATGAATATCGCCAATCAAAACATTTGTTTTGGATAAAGTTTGACTTATTCGATTTTGTGTAATAAGCTTAAAATCGTTAATAATTTCTGAATCATTTTTCTTAAATATGTGGCAAAAATGAGTAATTAAATTGGGCTCAAAATCAATATTTTCTATGCTAAAGCTGGTTTTGCTATTTAAAAAAGCAAGTGTATCATCGTGATTCAATCGAGCTACAACAAAGATACCGTTAAAATAATATTGCTTACCTAACGGTATATTTTTTATAAAAGATAATAGGTTATCACTCGGTAAAAGTGCACCGTTAATAATTATATTATCGTTGTCAATTGTTATGGGATATTTTTTATGAAGGTGCTCTTTAGTAGCATAAGAAATGGACGCATTGAGATATTGCTGCCATTTTTCAGAATTTTTTAAAATACCTATTCTTATTTCAGCAACTGGTCTTGTAAATGTAATGGGTAAAAGTTCATCCCAAAGTTCTGTATCAAGAAAAATAAGATTCATTTTTTTTAAGGCAAATTTACATCAAAATTTTCACTTCGCCTATAAGTACTAATTCATATCCATTTTTATATAAAAATCTAAAAAAAAATTATAAAAAAGCATTATCGCTGGTCATGCATTTCACGTTTAAAAAAAATGGTTTAACTTTGCTTTAAATATAATTAAAGTATATGTTGAATATTTTTGAAGAAGTTGTTGCCGCACAAAAAGAAAATAAAAAAGCCGTTCTTTGCATTGTAATAAATAAGGTAGGCTCGGGTCCTCAAATACCTGGATCTAAAATGATCGTTTACGAAGATGGTAGCATAAAAGGCACTATTGGCGGTGGAAATATAGAACTGACCGTGATAGAAAAAGCCAAAGAACTCATGCGTCAATCGGTAGCTCAAAAATTAACTTTTGATTTAGAAGACGACTTATCAATGGCATGTGGTGGCTCTATGGAAGTCTATATCGAAACCATCAACCCTCTTCCCGATTTGTTTATTTTTGGTGCCGGGCATGTTGGAAAAGCGGTTGCACAATTTGCTTATAAGGTTGGCTTTAACATTCACCTTATAGACCCCCGCGAAAACATTTTTAGCGATGATGAGAAAAACCTATATCATTGCATACAAGAAGACTATTTAAAAGCCATCGATTCATTAAACATTCATAAAGATAGCTATAACATTGTTGTAACTCCACAACATGCATTCGACGAAGCATTAATTGCCGTACTTGGCAAAAAAGAATACAAGTACCTCGGCATGATTGGAAGTACCAAAAAAGTAGCTTTATTAAAACAGCGATTCTTATCTGAAAATATTTTATCTTCAGAACAATTAGAAAAAATTGATATGCCCATTGGTATTAAAATAGCTGCCCAAACGCCCGAAGAAATTGCTATTAGCATTCTTGCAAAGCTTATAGACGTTAAAAATCAACATTAGAAACAAACTACCATGCAGAACAAAATTGCATTCATATTAGATCAAGAATTACAAGAAATAGATTTTTCGGTATCGAATGATATAAAGCCTACAACCACGGTTTTAAACTATTTACGAAAATTGCCTCACCATAAGGGGGTTAAAGAAGGCTGTGCCGAAGGTGATTGTGGTGCTTGCACCGTAGTAGTTGCTGAACTCGATAACAAGCAACATATTCGTTACAAAACCATTAACTCGTGTCTTGTTTTTTTACCGCAAATACATGGTAAATGGCTTATTACAGTCGAAAATTTAGCTCAAGACACATCGTTGCATCCGGTACAAAGCTCATTAGTTGAAACTCACGGCAGCCAATGTGGCTATTGCACGCCCGGCATTGTAATGTCATCGTTTAGTGTGTATAAAAATCACCCCACACCCAGCCGTCAGGTAATAGAAGATGCTTTAGCCGGAAATTTATGCCGTTGTACCGGTTATCAACCCATTATCGAAGCCATCGAAAAAGCATGCAAACAACAAGGTATGGATCAATTCAACGAACTCGAAAAACAGATGTTGCCCTTATTGCTCTCTATCAATAAAAACGAAACCATCGAGATAAAAACCCCTCAACAAATCTACTTAAAAGCCTTTACACTAAACGAAGCGATGCAAATACGCCAGCAACATCCCGATGCACTTGTTATTTCCGGCTCAACGGATATTGCTTTAAGACAAACCAAAAAGAAAGAGTTATTATCAAAAATCATCGATGTTTCGCAAGTTAAAGAACTTCATTTCTTCGTTGAAACAGAACACGAATATCGTATTGGTGCAGCATTAACGTTGGAACAACTTAAAATCTATTCTTGTCATAAGTTAGACGCCCTACACGACATGTTGTCGGTGTTTGGCTCTTTGCAAATCCGCAACTCGGCAAGCATTGGAGGCAACATCGGTTCTGCTTCACCCATTGGCGACACCCTTCCTGTGTTGTTTGCCTATAAGGCAAAGGTCAAACTATCATCATTGACAGGAGAACGCATCATGCTGCTCGAAGATTTTATTATCGGCTACCGCAAAACTCAGTTAAGAGCCGACGAGCTAATTTGCGAGATTATTATTCCTAAAGATGAACAAGCAATCGTAAAGTCCTACAAAGTTTCGAAGCGACACGACCTCGACATTTCAATCGTAAGTGGCGGATTCAGTATAACATTAGAACAAAACAAAGTAACCTCTATCATTTTAGCATTTGGTGGCATGGCAGCCTACACCCAGCGTGCCAAGGAAGTCGAAGACTTTTTGATCCATAAAGAATGGAACGAAGATAATATTATACAAGCCCAAGCCCTTTTGTATAAAGCATTCACGCCTATTTCCGATGCTCGTTCGGGCGATGAATACCGCCGTTTGGTTGCAAAAAATTTACTTATGAAGTTTTTTATTGAAACGACTAAATCATAGTATTATGTCAGAAAATATTCATCACGATAGCTCCATAAAACATGTTACCGGTAAGTCTATTTACATTAACGATATTGAACAAAGTCGAATGTTGTTAGGTAAAGTAGTATATAGCCCTCATGCTCATGCCAAAATTAAAAAGCTTGATATATCTAAAGCTCTCGAAGTTAAAGGTGTTCATGCTATACTCACAGCAAACGATATTCCGGGTGAAAACCAAATGGGTCCTGTAGTTCACGATGAGCCTTGCTTAGCCAAAGATGAAGTTAATTTTATAGGGCAAGCCGTGGTTCTTATTGCTGCCGAAACCGAAGAACAACTCCATGAAGCAGAGCATGATATTGTTATCGAATATGAACCTCTTCCGGCGATTGTCGATTTAGAAACCGCTATTAAACAAAATACATTAATTGCTGCACCACGTCTGATTAAACGCGGAAATCCTGACGAGATTTTGGGCAATGCTCCCCATATTTTATCGGGCCGTTTGCGAACCAATGGACAAGAGCACTGGTATCTCGAAACACAATCGGCATTAGCCATACCTCGCGAAGATAATGAAATATTGATTTATGCTTCATCTCAAAACCCCAGCGAAACACAAGCCATTGTTGCCGAAGTGTTGGGTATTCCCAAAAACGAAGTCGAAGTTGAGGTAAAACGCATGGGAGGTGCTTTTGGCGGAAAAGAAACCCAAGCCAATCATGTAGCGGCATGGGCTGCATTACTTGCTAATAAATGTAAACAACCGGTTAAAATTCATCTTTTCCGCGACGATGACCAAATTATGACCGGTAAACGACATCGATTTATTTCTAATTATAGCATTGCTTTCGACGATAACGGTAAAATTCTTGCCTATAAAGTAGAATTAAATGCCGATGCAGGAGCTGCCACCGATTTAACCATGGCTATTCTCGAGCGAGCCATGCTCCATGCTGATAATGCTTATTATTTACCTCATGTCGAAATTGTTGGCAAAGCATACAAAACAAATCTACCATCCAATACGGCATTCCGGGGTTTTGGCGGACCTCAAGGCATGGCTGTCATTGAAAATGCTATTGACCGAATAGCTCGTTATCTAAAAAAAGACCCACTCGAAATAAGAAAAATAAATTTTTACGACGAAGAATATCGAAATATCACGCCTTACAACCAGGAAATAAAACTCAACCGCTTACCTGTACTGCTCGAAAAAATTATAGCTTCTTCTGAATATGAACGCCGACGAGTAGAAATAAATCGGTTCAATTTAGAACATCGTTTTCAAAAACGAGGCATTGCTCTTACGCCTGTTAAATTTGGCATCTCGTTTACCACCTCATTTCTCAATCAAGCCGGTGCTTTGGTTAATATCTATACAGATGGAAGTGTATTAGTAAATCATGGTGGTACCGAAATGGGGCAAGGTCTAAACAGCAAAATTCAACAGATTGCTGCTCTTGAACTTGGTGTAAGTAGAGAAAAAGTAAAAGTAAACGCTACCAACACATCTAAAGTCCCCAACACATCGGCAACAGCAGCCTCATCGGGCAGCGATTTGAATGGCATGGCAGTAAAAAATGCTATGGACAAACTCAAAAAACGTCTTACTCCTATTGCCGTTGAATTAATTTGCCAAACTTATCAAACCAATGACATAAAAGAAGTAAACATTGTATTCGAAAACGACCTTGTTTACGACAAATACTATCCCGAGCTTACCATCCCATTTACAAAGTTGGTACAAACATCGTATTTAAAACAAATTAGTCTTAGTGCCACGGGTTTTTACAAAACACCCGGTATTTATTTCGACCGCGAAAAAGGCACTGGACAACCTTTTTATTATTTTGCTTATGGCATGGCTGTTTCTGAGGTAGAAATCGATGTTCTTACCGGAAAATATACCCTCATAAGAACCGACATTGTGCACGATGTAGGTAATTCTATACTCAAAGGCATTGACATTGGTCAAGTGCAAGGAGGTTTTATTCAAGGTGTGGGCTGGGTTACCACCGAAGAATTGAAATGGAACGAAAAAGGTTATTTATTAACTCACTCCCCTGATACATACAAAATTCCAACAGTACACGATATTCCAAAAATATTTAATGTAGCCTTGCTCGAAAACGCTCCTAACGTGGGCACTATTCGCCAGAGTAAAGCCGTTGGCGAACCTCCTTTTATGCTTGCCTTTTCGGTTTGGTTAGCCATTAAAGATGCTATTTCAGCGATTGGCAACAATCAAAAAGAGCCTGAAATAAGCCTTCCCATGACGACTGAACAAATATTGCTATCCATCGAAAAGATTAAGGGAACCTCATAGTTTCATCTTTTTTTTAGAAATTTAGATGTTATTTTGTAATAAGACTTAACTGTTCACAGATTTTTTTACCAGGATAATTAATTAAAACACCACGATTTTTATCGTTGTAAATAAAAAAACTTCCAGCAGCTAATCCATTTACTTGCACACGACTATATAATTCTGTAAAATGTTCTATAGTTCCAGCTCCTCCCAGTGCAACCACAGGAATCTGAATGGATGATGTAATTTTTTCGAGCAATGCTACATCGTATCCGTTCATTTCGCCATCACGCTCAATAGACTGAATAATTAATTCGCCAGCCCCCATTTGTTCCATATATTTAGCAAATTCTAAGGGTGTTTTGCCCGTTGCATGTTTTCCGTTATTAACATAAACTTTTGGCTTGCCCCAAAAATCATTTTTTACATCGATACATACCATGATGGTCGATGAACCAAATCGATTGGCAGCTTCGTTAATAAATTTGGGATTGAAATATGCTTCGCTTCCAATAATTACCTTTTCGGCTCCCGCTTGAATAAGCTCCATTATTTGATGGCAATTTTTGATACCTCCACCAACGCCAAAAGGCATATTGGTTTCATCGTTGAGCAAACGAACCAGTTCGGATGATATACATCGATTTTCGCGTGTTGCATAAATATCTAAAACAATTAATTCGTCAGCAAACGATTCATTGAAAATACGAATAGCATTGATGGGATCGCCTATATATCGGTCTTCTTTAAATTTTCGTGTTTTAATTAAATGCTTATTTTTTAGCAATAATACCGGTATAATGCGAGGACGATACATAATTTACAATTGTAAAAAATTAGAGAAAATAAGCTTACCCCACTCATGGCTTTTCTCGGGATGAAATTGCACACCCAAAATATGGTCTTTTTCTACAGCTGATGCATAAGAATAACCATATTGTGTTATCGCTTTAACATCGTTAGATTCTGTTGTTTGCCAATGGTACGAATGAGCAAAATAAAATTCCTTTTGATTTAGTTCGCTGGTCATTATTTTACTGTTACCTATTAATTCAATAGTATTCCATCCCATATGTGGAACTTTTAATCCATGCATATTATCGAAACGCTTAACAGTAGCATTGAACCAACCAAACCCTTCTGCATTTCCTTCTTCGCTAAAACGTGCCATGAGTTGCATACCTAAACAAATACCTAAAATAGGAATGCCTTGTTCTAACACAGCTTTGTTTATATTGCCCCACAAATTCATTTGTCGCAATTGGTAAACAGCTAAGCCAAAATGTCCCACACCAGGTAATATGATTTTTGAGGCATGGAGTATATCGTCGGGCATGTTCGTTACCACTACTTCGGCATGAAGCTTAGTAAGCATTTTGACAATGGAGTTTAAATTGCCCATTTTATAATCGATCACAACGATTTTAGCTGAACTCATGTTTGATGTAAAATAACTTTAAGCAAAGATAATCTTTTTTTTATTTTACAAAGAGTTTTCGATACAGCTTATACCAATAGTTTAAAATCTTATAATTATTGGGATATTGATAATACCAGCGAGGCTGAGCTTTAATTATTTCGTCCAATTCTTCTCGTTTAATCTCAAACTTTTTACAGATATACTCGTTAAGGTTTTCAACTTCATCTATTTTAAACGTAGGTTGTTTAAGTAATTCAAGAGCTTCTTCACGTGTCATTAAATTCATACAGATAAGCGACGAGAACGTGGCTTTTCGATAATCGATATTAAACTTTACAGGCAACAAATACGATTGCACCCAAGCTGTAATTCTCGATTCATAATGCTTACCTCCATAATGACGCCAACCAAATTCATTTTCTAAAATTTTTCGAGCCTCGTCTTTATTGTAATTGATATAGTTCAATAAGTATATTATTTTGATTTGTCGAACAAACTTATAATAGCTTTCGTGCCAAAAACCAAATAAAGGAAAACGTTTTAACTTACCTTTACCAAACTGACGATGTATGTACTTAAGATATTTTATATCTTTAGCGTTATAGTGCCATATTCGTGGCAAAATGCCTTCGGAGACATAGTTGCCACCGCTCACAATATATTTCACACCGTGTTTTGCCGCCACCTTATGTAAAATAGCTAAAATAGCTATATCGGTGGGTGTTTCTATTTCGGGTATCGAAGCTTTCAAAAAAGCTAATTGCAAATCGCGAAACTCGTTCCAATCGAGCACATAGCTTTCGTAGTCCATTTCGAGTTTATCGAGCAAATCTTTAATGTTTTTTACAGAGATTTCCGAATCCCAACCATTGTCCATATGTACAGCTAAAACCCGAACTCCATATTTTTTTAATAAATAAGCAGTATAGCAACTATCAACCCCACCACTAATACCTAAAACACAATCGTATTTTTTGTTCTTTCCCTTTTCTTTAATTTTTTTGATAATATGTTCTAACTTAGTTAAATCGTTCGAAGTATTAATTTTATGAATGGTTTCGTTTAAAAACGTAGTACAATGATTGCAATACCCGTGTTCATCAAACGTAATTTCGGGGTCCGAAGTATCCATAACGCAACGGGTACATTGGCGGTAAGAAAGATGTAAATTGCTCACTTTTCTATTATCCTCTGAACGATTCAGTACTTCATTTTTCGTTAGCGTAAGATTCCAAACAATTTCAGCAAGTTTCTCTGTTTGTTTTTTGCGTGAGTATAGCTCTATATTTTTTGTATTACATTTTATTTCACCTGTTTTTATAAATTCATCATATAATTGGGTTAGTAAAACTTTTAAATGAGAGGTGTTTTCGACAATATAGCCGGCATTGGTTTCTTTAATCAAATCTTCTTGCATGAAGTGACTTAGACCTTCTACTTCTTCAAGATTATAATATTCTTCTTTAAGTTTTTGAGCTTCTGAATCATACGAAAAACACAATAATATGGATCGTCTAATACCAATATAATCAAAAATTTTGGTGCCTATAATAGAATAATCATTAAATAACAACATTACATTATCTTTTGCCAATATGGGTAACAACTGTTCATTTTGTATTTTTGGGAATAAAGTAACACATGGAACTAAATTTGGATTTTGATTATTTATCCAATCTTTCAATTGATCGGCAATATTAATTCCGTAAAAATTTAGTTTTATGCGAGCTTGAGAATGCTCTGAAATGAAAGCTGAAACTACTTTTAAAAAGGGTAGTATAGGATGCCAAGGATAAATAGTTCCTACAAAACCAATGCTAAAATATTCTGTTCTTTGTTTAATGCTACTGACTTTAGCAACAGCTTCAGGATCGTAACCATTAGGAATAATAGCAAAAGATTTATTCGTAATTAAAGTTGAAATTTGATATTTAACAAAATCAGAAACTGTAATAATTAACGATACATTTTTTAAATATTTTTTTTCAAAATATTGATTCCATTTTTTAAATAAATTAGAATTATTTTTTTTATTTTGTGACCACGGATCGCGATAGTCGGCTATCCAAGGAATATTGAATTCTTTACTTAAATTAGAAGCATATTTAAATAATATAAAAGGGTCGCCGGTAGCAATGATAGCATCTACTCGATTATTTTTTAAATATTCACGTGCAGCACGATATAAGCCCGATTTAGGACCGATATTCCATATCCATTGAGCAAATTCATAAAAAGCGGATATTGATTTCCGAATAAAACTTAACCGTTTTTCACCAAATTTAAGCATTAAGCGATTGGCTAAATTAGGTTTATAAGGCGTGCAAATAAGAGTACCTAAATCTGACTTTAAAACAATGGTTTCTGCCGATTCGCTTGCCTCAATATAATCTAAATGATTGCCATGTTTATTTGCCCACTGACGAGTAATAACCACCGGTTCTACATTATATTCGTGTAAATATTTATACCAAGCATAAGGTCGTAATCCCCCAACCGAAACATAAGGCGGAAAATCGTATGCTAATATGAGTAGTTTTTTCATTTTAAATTATTAAAACAAATATTTTTTAAACACATAATTCAAATATTTTTTTCACAAACTCACCATAATTCTTTTCTGCTTCAAAATTTTCTTTCCAAAATTGGTAAGCATTTTCTCTATACTGCTGCTTTTCAATATCGGGTAAATTTAAATAATTTTTTATAATTTTTGCCACATCATCTACCTTAAAACCTTTGGGAACCAAAAAACCAACTTTTTGATTAACAACTTCACAAACTCCCCCCACGTTAGTGGCTAAAACGGGTATTCCTGCTGATAAAGCCTCCATAATGCTAACTGGCACTCCTTCCGACTCGCTTAAATTGATAAACAAATCCACATAATTTTTATGATAAAAATCTAAAATTTCTTCATTGGGAACATTGCCTTTGAACTCATATTTTACATACTGAAGTTTTTCTTGGGCTAATTCTTCTAACCTGTTTCGAAGTGGACCATCTCCAAAATGTACCCACTTCAAATTTTTTATATTTAGTATGGCTAGCAACTCTACAATTAAATGAATTCTTTTTAATGGAATTATGTGGCTGCAACTGCAGATAAGTATTCCATCGTGATTTTTATTTTCAATGGGTAAACGATGATTGATTTTTCCAAGACGTGAAACCGCAATTTTATTATTATATTCATTCCCCAATAACGAAATAAACGCTTTACGACCGGCCTCAGATATGGAGTAAGTTACATCTAAATTTGAGACGATAAACTTTTTAAAAGGCAAATAAGGCGGTTGATGCCTTTCAAAAAAAACATCCCAGCCGTGAGCTCGTGATACACAAACCATTGAATTATTTTTTGCTTTCATTAAGGATAAGGCTAAAGCTTTATAGTCGTTCCAGTAAGAATAATAAATGGTTTTATTTTGGGAAATGGCTTCTTTAAATAATACATCCAATAGTTGTTTTTTCACTTTTAAGGCTCTTACCACATCCATATACATCAACTTAAAAAGTATCACCGAAGGTTTTAGCTTGTAATTTTTTATTGCAAACCTCCACTCTTCCATAAAAAATGAACTAAGTATTTTGGGAAGTGCCTTTACTTTATCAAAAAAAGATACAAAATCACTAACAGGGTAAACTATCATATTTTTAGGCACATAACGATTAAAATTAACGCTCTGTTGTGATTTTACAACTACAATCACTTTTTCAAATCGGTCAGCAATAACCCTCATCTCATCATCGATAAAAAATTCGCCGTGAGTAATTGGGTAATTATCGGTTAATAAAATAAGGGTTTTCATGTTCAAAACTTTGAATAATTATAAAATCTATGCATTAGCACTTTTGCATGTATATATTTAAAAGTTTTTCAGTGTGTTTCTTCATATCATATTGTTTTGCAAATGTCTGTGCATAATTTGACATAGCAAGAAATTTTTCACGATTATGCCATAATTCAATGATTTTATCTACAAATTCAACTTCATTTTGTTCAAAAATTAAATATCCATTTTTATCATTTTCAATTATATCTCTGTTCCCTTTACCGTCGAGTGCTATAATAGGCAAACCAGATGCCATCGCCTCTAAAAAAACTAATCCAAAAGGTTCATACCATGCACTGTGAACATAAATATGATGACTCCGATACATTTGTTTCATATCATGAATAATTCCAGGTAAATCATAAAATTCATCCAAATTATTTTCCCTTATTAAATCAATCACATCTTGTCGTAAAAGTCCATTGCCAATTAAAGTCATTTTAAATGGAACGTTTCTTTTTTTAAGTTCAATCCCTATTTTCACTAAAAACATTTGATTTTTTTTGGGTTGAAAGCTTCCTACATTAATTAATTTTATAGGATATTCTAGTTCTTTTCTAAAAGCTTCAGGATTAAAAAACTTTTCAAAATCAAATCCATAATAAATTAAATGAACTTTCGCTTTTAATTTAGTTGATAAGACTTTCTGGTAAAAATCATAGGTATGCTTTGAATTGGCAATAAAATGAGTTTCAACTTTTGAATATTTTTTAGCAATAAGATACCTTTTTTCTAGCCATTGTATCAGTTTTTTTTTATTAAAAAGAAATTTCCATTCAAAATTTGCAAATTGTTCCATATTATCGTGTCCATGACACACATAAACACAATTTTTTAAAATGTAATAAGAACTAATAAACTCGCCTAAAAAACGGTGTGTATGGATAACGTGAGGTTTAAAATCATCAAGCAGTTTTTTTAAAATCGTATTCTCATTTTTTCGTCTAAAAGAAAATGTTTGAAAATTCAAAGTCACGATATTAAAATCTTTTGTTTCGGCTTCGTATTGGTTATTGTCAAACAAAGATGCTATAATAAAATCAACTGTATTTACTGCTTGGAGTTGCTTACATAAATCAACCAAATATCGTTCAGCTCCGCCTTTTCCAAGATCAGTAATAATAAATAATATCCTTAATTTTTCCATAAACATTTTTTTAATTTTCTAACTCTTGGTCTTACACGATACATCAATTTAACAAATAAATAATTGATTGGTGTAATGTTTTTTTCCCATTTTTTGTAGTATTTTTCAAAAATCTTTTCTTGAGTTAATAAATATAATATTTTCAGTTGAGGGACATGAACGTTTTTTTGATAATAATACCTTACTAACTCTTGCTTTTGCAAATCGTAATAAGACCAATATCCGGCATCAAATCGGGGCAAATTTTGCCGGATAGTTTCCAAACAAGCATCAATATTGTATTTAACCATAATATTCCCGGTTACCCGATATAAATCAAATAAACCAAATAATGCATAAATAAACCCATTAAGAACATAAGAGGGTGGTTCAGAAGGAAATTCCTCATACCATAAATGACCATCTTTATCTATACGTTTTACACCTCCATCTTTAACATCCACATTCATAAATTGATAAGCCTTCCAGGCTGTCTCTAACAACGAGGAATTTTGAGTAATCTGATATACTCTCAAGTAGAGAGAAATAACTTCTCCTTGTGCCATAGCCGATGGCCAAGGAGCTTTAATATTGTATTTTTTATCGTCAAAATTGTTATACCAAACAGCCCATTGTTCGGTTTCGTGTTTCAACTTTTCTAATCGTTCTATACACGCAAAAAGGTTTTTCAATTTGTTTTCGTCTTGGTATTCAAGCCAATCGGCATGAAGCATAAATCCATACTGGCAAATATTTACCGGAAAATATTCGTATCTACCATTGATTCCAATCATGGGAACATGCTGATCGTCAAATTTGCCGTCATAGTAATTTTGGGTGTAGTGAACCATAGCTGGACGCATATCAATATAATATACTCCCAAGCTTTTATCCCAACTTACCTTGCCTAATCTTAACGTAATTTTTTTACTCTCCTCTTTCATGGTTTATTTTCATAAAGGTCGAATCCCATAGTTATCGATTATTATTCCTTTAACCATATCCTTAGGAGTAGCAAAGCATATTTTTTCTTTCCCCTCCCATGGAGCTTTGGTACCATCGTGTCGCCATTGACTCGACTTAAAATTCATAAAGTGAATATAAATGAAATTTCGTGCAACATCGCGATTGTTGGTAATTTTACTGTCAATATAATACCACGTATCGGGTTGTTGGCTATTTAATGTTCCATCAAGCCAGGGTTTAAAAACGAACGGCGTGGTGTATTGTTCTTTCAGATAAAGTTTTCGGGTTTTGTAAAATGATAGTTTGTTTAAAAACTTTTCGGGTAGCCTTAGCTTAAATTTATCGTTGACCTTATGTAAATTATTTTGTACATACGCATTGGTTATTCCATGTTCATCAATACCCACAAAATCGGGATGATACAGAGCCTCTTTCCATCGGTATATTTTTCTAAACATTGTTCGGTTTTTCTCATTGTTTCTGAAAAGGGCAAAATGTCCTGAAATGCGGTGGCTGTGGGTTGAAAACACATCGTATTTTGCAAGCAATTCATCGGTATAGAACGAACGAATATCACCAAACAACAGATCAACGTCGCACCAGCCATAAAAATCGTAGTCTTTAAAATCTACTTGATGAATATATCCGAACAATGGACGTAAATCGCAAAGTTTATAAGCGTTGGGAGGATTAAAATTCAATCCTGTAACTTGGTTTACAAACGAAATATAATCGCTAAAAGTAAGCGATCGAACTTTAATGTTTTGGGCATCAAGCAGCGATGTATCGCAATCAGTATAAAACAGAAAATCAATAGTTGAATTACGCTTGATGGTTTCTACAAATAATGCAAACCACTCCGGCCAGCGTCCAAAGTAAGGGATAAGGATTATTATGGAGTTTTTTCTTTTCACTTTACTAACTAAGAATTTAAATAACAAATAATGTTTTCTCCTTTATGCGACAATACAAAATCATAATTTACTAATGTGCTAAAAAACTGTTTTGAGCATCCTTTTCTTAACCAATCATGCAACTCTATTATAATAACTTTTGTAATAGGTAGCCATTGTTCAAAATTACTTTGAAACAATTCAATTTCTGAACCTTCAATATCAATTTTTAAAATATCAATCTGCGTGATCTGGTGTATATTGATGAGATCTATCATCGTCAACGTTTTAACGTTATCCTGATTTTCATGAGTGGATTCCATTACTGAGTAGCCCCACTCTCCAAGATTATTATCTTTTATGCTCAAATCTGCATGTTTATGCCAAATAGCATTATGATATATAACAATATTCTGATAATTTTTAGTGTTTTTTAGTAACATATCATAGTTATTTTTTTCAGGCTCTAATGCTATAATTTTTGATTCAGGAAACTTATTTGCAAAAAAGACGGAAGACAAGCCGATATTTGCCCCTAAATCAATGATTACATTGGGTTTGAATTCAAGCTTTATATTGTACTCCTGATTAAAAAGAACTTGATAAAAGGTTTGAATATCTGAACTTTCAGCCCGTAAATATAAGGGGTACTTATATTCCTTGTGTTTAAATTTTATTTCTTTTTTTCTTGAAATAAATAGCTGTTTAACATAAAAGATAAGACCATTCCAACCAAATCTAAGAAAGTGATTTCGGATATAATTTATTCGTAATAATTGTTTAATTAACTGCATATTTAAATTTATGATTTTGTTTTAATAAATGATTTGAAATAGGATGACACTGTTTTAATATCGTGGTAATTCATCAAATAATAATTACCAAATGGCATTTTTAATTTAATGTGTACAAAATACGCCATGGTTAAAAACGAAGCAAAATAAGTAAAAGTTGACGCTAGTGAAGCACCTACCAACCCAAAATATTTTATTAATATAAAATTGAATACAATATTAACAACAAAACTCAATATTGTTGCATATAAATTATAAATTTGTTTATTGCAAGAAGCTATATAAACAGCATATAATCTTGACACATTTGAAAAAATAATACCTGGCAACAATATTTGAAAAAGAAATGCAGCACTTCTAAAATCCGCTCCATAAATAAGTGGGATAATCCAGTTTGCTATTAAAAAGCTAAAAACAGCCAATAAAATTAATGAAGTGAAATTTATTTTTGAATATTTGTAAAACATTTTTTCTTTTTCTCTTATATTTTCTCCTGATAAAAAGGGCATTAATACATTTCCAATAGGAGCAGAAATCATATTAAAGATTACAATTAAGTTAGTGGCCAATGAAAACAGCCCAATAGCAACTTCGTCAAGATAATAATTCAAAAACCACAAACTTAATCTTGCATTAAAAAAACCAATAAATAAAGATAAATGTGTATATAATGTGAATTCAATCATTGGTTTAAAATCTTTTGAATAAGAGACATTAAAACTAGGCTTAATATTTATGTCTTTATAAAAATAGTATATAAATTGAAATATATTTATTAATGAAACAAATAACAAACAATATAGAAGTATTTTTGTATCAATTTCAAACAAATTTGATTTATGAATAAAAAACAGTAAACCAAAAGATAAAAAATTCAATATACTATTGTAGAACAATATTTTATTTAATTTATTGAATTTTTTCATTCCTTGAAAAAATCCTGTTGCTATCCCTCCAATAATTGATAAAATTGAAAACAAATAAAGCCAAACTAAATACAATACTCCGCTATATTTTTCTGGGAATAATAGTTCTTTGTAATTTGAATAGTTAAGAAACAACAACAATAGAAAAATCAAGATACTACAAGCTATAATTATATATAGAGAGATCGCTAAAATTTTATTTTTTGCAATGGTACCTGAAGGTAAAAAGTACGTTAATGCGCTTCCAAAACTCAACGAAAAAAAAACAGCAATCAATTGAGCATTTGCCTGATACAAAGCAAAAACGCCTTTCCCTTCTGGACCAATCATTCGAGCAATAAAAACACCTGATATAATTCCAAATAATTGAATTGGGATTTGAGTTAAAAATGTATATAATATGCTACTGCTAAGCTTCACTTTTTTTGAAACAAAAATACATTAAATATTTATTCGATTTTTATAATAGGGTTGGTTTAATTAGCATTTATATTGCTTTTAAGAATTTTGTAATGGGTTTAACTTTGATTCAACCAAATTGATTATCTTTGTATTATGAAACTACGGGCAATTATAGTAACTCTAGTTATTTTATCTCTTAGCTTTGCTGCATATAGTCAATTTAATTATTCAAGATTAAAGCTTTGGCTTACTTCAGACACCATTGATACAGTTAATAATAAAATTACTCATTGGTTTGACAGAAGTGGCTATCATTACGATTTAAGCCAAACTATACCCAACTGGCAACCTACATTTTCTTTTAGCCCTATTCTAAATCATAATACACTATGTTTTGATGGAAACGACCTCCTTAATTCACCTAACCTCAACCTTTTAAATTGTGAAATTTTTATGATAGCTAAAGGATATGAAGTTAATAATCAATATTTCGGATTTGGAAGTGGATATTATGTTAATTTTCTTAATGATCGATCTATTATTTACCTTGAAGGAGGAAATTATAGATATTTTACACCACAACAAAATACCAACGTTTTTCAAATTCATAATTTTGGATGGAGTAATGGAGATGCATCTACTGCATTCTTAAATATCAACAACATACCTTTAAATTACGGGAGTACCATTGCTAATACAGGCTTTATACTTAATGACTTAAAAGTTGGAGCCAATGCATTAAAAGGAGAAATTGCTGAAATTATTGTTTTCGATACTATTTTAAACCCAACCCTACGCGATAGTGTCGTTTTGTATCTTCAAAATAAATACGCACCACCTGTGCGTTTACCTAACGATACGATACTTAATACTTTCTGTACTATTACCATAAAGCCACAAGGTTATTTTACTGCTTACCTTTGGAACACCGGTGAAACAACTGATAGCATTACCGTTCAATCTACAGGATATTATAAAGTTACAGCCACCGACATTTTTGGACGACAAAGCACCGATAGTATTTGGGTGCAATTCCCAGAGGCACAGTTTGCTAGCACCTATCAGCTATGTTTTGGCGATTCGATGCTTATTACATCTGCGTTAGGCAATAGCATGAATTATAACTGGAGCAACGGAGGAAATCAAAGTTATACCTATGTAAAACAAGAAGGTTGGTATTATGTAACCATTACTGACGCACAATATTGTTATTACATCGATTCTTTCTTTGTCGATATTGACAGTTTGGCCATGCATCCGCTCTTTGTAAGCGATACCACTCACTTATGCGAGGGCAATTTACTTAACTTTAATCCCTATAGCTTTCCTATTGCACATTACCTGTGGCAACCAACCGGTGATACGCTACCACAGACTACCGTTACACAAAGCGGCTATTATACGCTAAGCGTTACAGATGTTGTTGGATGCCAAAACAAAGATTCTATTTTTGTTGATATTATTGGAAGCATTCCAATGATTGATTTCACATTTGACACCATTTGTTTAGGAACCATAACGACTTTCACTAATTTATCTTCATTAAATTACGATTCTTTATTATGGGAATTTGGAGATGGCAGCATTTCAAAAGATTTTAATACAACTCATTTATTTTTAGCATCTGGCAATTATTGGGTTAAGCTAACATTATATAACGGAGCTTGTAGTAATTACGTTACGAAAACAATAATAGTTAAAGAAAAACCTATTGCTAATTTTAATTATTCATTGTCATGTACAGGGTTACCTACCAACTTTTATAACTTATCATACAGCAATGATAGTATTATAGAAACACTTTGGAACTTTGATGGAATTCATACAAGTACCTCAAATAATCCTTCTTTTATCTTTACAAACAATGGGAATTATTCGGTTTCATTAAATATTACCTCTGCAAATGGATGCAAAGATTCGATTATTAAAACTATTAATATATCTGATTCCGCAGTTTTGCCAATTATTAGTTTATATTACCCGGAAAATAATATTACTATTGCCAATAATCAAGTTAATTTTGTTTGGACTGCAAGTAATGCCATAAAATATATCTTTGAATTATCTCTTGATTCATTTGTAACTATTATAACTTCCGATACAACTGTATATAATTATGTCCATTTATTTCTAGAAAATAAAACATATTTTTGGAGAATAAAGGCATTTAATTATTGCAATCAAGAAAGCATTTCTGAAATATATAAATTTAGCGTTTTTACTCCTCAGACTTTAAATGGTTTAAAACTTTGGCTTACTTCAGACACCATTGATACAGTTAATAATAAAATTACTCATTGGTTTGACAGAAGTGGCTATCATTACGATTTAAGCCAAACTATACCCAACTGGCAACCTACATTTTCTTTTAGCCCTATTCTAAATCATAATACACTATGTTTTGATGGAAACGACCTCCTTAATTCACCTAACCTCAACCTTTTAAATTGTGAAATTTTTATGATAGCTAAAGGATATGAAGTTAATAATCAATATTTCGGATTTGGAAGTGGATATTATGTTAATTTTCTTAATGATCGATCTATTATTTACCTTGAAGGAGGAAATTATAGATATTTTACACCACAACAAAATACCAACGTTTTTCAAATTCATAATTTTGGATGGAGTAATGGAGATGCATCTACTGCATTCTTAAATATCAACAACATACCTTTAAATTACGGGAGTACCATTGCTAATACAGGCTTTATACTTAATGACTTAAAAGTTGGAGCCAATGCATTAAAAGGAGAAATTGCTGAAATTATTGTTTTCGATACTATTTTAAACCCAACCCTACGCGATAGTGTCGTTTTGTATCTTCAAAATAAATACGCACCACCTGTGCGTTTACCTAACGATACGATACTTAATACTTTCTGTACTATTACCATAAAGCCACAAGGTTATTTTACTGCTTACCTTTGGAACACCGGTGAAACAACTGATAGCATTACCGTTCAATCTACAGGATATTATAAAGTTACAGCCACCGACATTTTTGGACGACAAAGCACCGATAGTATTTGGGTGCAATTCCCAGAGGCACAGTTTGCTAGCACCTATCAGCTATGTTTTGGCGATTCGATGCTTATTACATCTGCGTTAGGCAATAGCATGAATTATAACTGGAGCAACGGAGGAAATCAAAGTTATACCTATGTAAAACAAGAAGGTTGGTATTATGTAACCATTACTGACGCACAATATTGTTATTATATCGATTCTTTCTTTGTCGATATTGACAGTTTAGCCATGCATCCGCTCTTTGTAAGCGATACCACGCACTTATGCGAAGGTAATTCGCTTAGCTTTAATTCTTATAATTTCCCTATTGCACATTACCTGTGGCAACCAACCGGTGATACGCTACCACAGACTACCGTTACACAAAGCGGTTATTATACGCTAAGCGTTACAGATGTTGTTGGATGCCAAAACAAAGATTCTATTTTTGTAGAGATTACAGGCAAGGCACCTATTGCCAATTTTTCGGCTACCCATACATGCAAAGGCGACAGTACACTTTTTACAGATTTATCTATTCCACTCGACAGTTCACCCATCAATACCTGGCAATGGATTATTAACAACGACACCCTCAACGAACAAAATCCATCGTATTTGTTTTCGCAATATGGTACTTATGCCATTAAACTAAATGTAGGCACCGAAGCAGGTTGTTTTCAAACGAACGAACAAAACATTACTGTTCACCCACTACCCATTTGCGATTTTGACGCTATTCGATTATGCAACAACCACGCTACTTATTTCTCTTCTCATTCTCATATTCCAGTAGGCTCTATTGCTGGCTTAACCTGGAAATGGGGAGATGGAACGTTCAGCTTCGATAGCGACACTACTCATATCTACGCATTACCCAACAACTACACAGTAACACTTATTGCCGAAAGCGATGAGGGTTGTATCGATAGTATTGCACAAAATATCGAAATTAAACCAAGCCCCGTAGCCGGTTTTGATGTTTCGCCTTCGTGCAATGAGAACCCTACTTTTTTTGCCGATACCAGTCAAACCTATTACTATAACCCTATTATGCACTGGGAGTGGTGGTTTGGCGATGGTGCTACTTCTTTTACTCAACACCCCCAACATGTATATCAGCAAAGCGGAAATTATATAATTACATTAGCCATACAATCGCTCAATGGATGCAGCGATACTGTTCAAAAAAACATTTTAGTTTCCACAAAACCACAGGCAAATTTTATTGCAGATACCGCATGTGTTCATCAACCTTTAATTTTAGAAGATGCTTCATCAATAATAAATGGTACTATTGACGAATGGAATTGGTATGTTCATAATAATTTTGTTTCTTCATTGCAAAATGCAACTTTAACACTCACATCTTCGGGTAGCTTGCCTATAACACTAATTGTTACCTCCAATACTCGATGCACCGATACCATCACAAAAAACATTACCGTTTATCCCAAACCCAGCGTAAATTTCGACCTTCAACCGACTTATGGAGCTGTTCCATTAACGGTATATTTCAATAACCTATCTGAATTTGGACAATCATATTGGAATTTCGGCGATGGTAGTACATCAACCATTACTCAGCCAACACATAATTTTACCGATACAGGCAAATACACCATTTGGCTTACCTTAACCAACATTCACGGATGCAAAGATTCTATTTCTAAAACAGTATTAGTTGTGCCAAATTGGCTCGATTTAGCTATTGAAAAAATATTTTATATTAAAGACAATCTATTTTTAACGGTTCAGGTTTTAGTCGCCAATGTGGGTACACTTCCTATCGAAAATCCCTATGTAACTCTTATGGTCGATGGCAATCGTTTAGTTTCTGAATTAATTACCGACACTCTTTTTTCGGGCGATAAAATTATGTACACCTTTACAAGTAAAATACCTATAGCCGATGCAACTCCTTCATATATATGCGTTCAAGGACAAGTATGGCAAACACAAAATGAAGTCAACAATCAAAATAATGAGCAATGCATTGCCTTAAGCGAAGAAGAACAATTACTTAATTTTTACCCCAATCCTGCTCAAAACAATATTCATATTCTATTGCAATTAGATGAGGATCAAACTATTTATATTCAGTTAACAGATATTACAGGCAAAAAACTGCTATATCAACCATTAACACTGGAAAAAAGCTTTCATCAACTAAATATTTCTTTGGAAAACCTCTCACAAGGAATTTATATTATACAAATACGAACGAAAAAAAATACCTTTGTGCATAAATTTATGAAAGAATAGTATGGATTTGATTTTTGCTTCGAATAATAAACACAAAGCCGAAGAAATAAGACTCTTACTACCCACCCATATTCGTTTACTAACGCTGTCGGAGGTAGGCTTTTTTAAAGAAATAGAAGAAACAGGGCTAACTTTAGAAGAAAATGCACGCATAAAGGCAAGAACTGTTTTTAACGAAATTAAACAACCCGTTTTTGCCGATGATACAGGACTCGAAGTAGAAGCATTGGGTGGTAAGCCAGGCGTTTATTCGGCACGTTACGCGGGTGAAGATGGCAACTCAGATGCTAATATGAAAAAACTCCTTCGTGAAATGAAGGATATTCAAAATCGTAATGCTCAATTTCGCTGTTGTATTGTTTTAATTGTAAACGAAAAAGAATATTTATTTAATGGTATCGTAAGAGGGACAATAGCTCATTCGCCTCGAGGAAACAATGGTTTTGGCTACGATCCTATTTTTGTCCCCGAAGGCGATATACATACCTTTGCAGAAATTCCTCTTTGTGTAAAAAATACATTGAGCCATCGCACATTAGCTATAAAGCAAATGATCGAATTTATAAATCAAACCATGCATGCTTAAGCCTATAACATATCAACACGCCAGAGGGGAATGCAAAATTATTTTCAATCCCTTTTCGTTGTTTGTACATCAACTACCACAAAATTCGGTTTTTATTGTCGATAAAAACGTTTATCAATTATACCTTAACATTTTCAATAAAATAAAAAAACCTATTTATATTTATCAAGCCAGCGAAAAAAGAAAAACGCTGAAATCATTAGAATATATTTTTAATTTTTTTTATGATAATGCCGTTGATAGAGGATTTACCATAGCCGTTGTAGGAGGTGGTATAACGTGCGATATTGGTGCTATGGCTGCGTCTTTATGGAAACGAGGTTGCAAACTCGTACTGGTGCCAACAACGCTTTTAGCAATGATAGACGCAGCAATCGGCGGAAAAACAGCGATCAATTTTCATTCAATAAAAAACAGCGTTGGTACTTTTTATCATGCCGATAAAATTTGGATCGATACTAAGTTTTTAAACACACTTCCCATAGAAATCTATACAGAAGGTATTCCAGAAATCATCAAACATGCCCTATCGCTTAATAAAAATTTACTCGAGCAACTTATAAAAATCAATGCTGATTCTTTTGGGTATCTAAAAAATATAAGTGATGACATCATTTACGAAAACATTATAACCAAACTAAGCATCGTAACTTCCGACCCTGAAGAAAAAAACATAAGAAAAATATTAAACGTGGGGCATACGGTTGGACATGCATTTGAACTCTCGTATGGACTACCTCACGGAATAGCTGTGGCTAATGGCATTCTTGTAGAACTTGAAACATTCAATTTACTGGGCTACATTGACGATCCCTCAGTATTAACTATATCAAAAACACTTTTAAAACCATTTATATCTAATAAAATAAAAAAAGAAATTGAACCTTTATTGCCATTTTTGTTACAAGATAAAAAACGAAATATGGACGAAATTTCTATTCCGATTGTAAAATCAATTGGAAATACCATTATCCAAAATATTCAAATAACCGACTTTACAAAAGCCTTGCAAGAAGTACTTTTAAATGAACGTTAAAATCAACATACCTTATTTGAATGGGCAATGGACAGCTCCATCATCTAAAAGTGAACTTATACGATTTATTGCCATTGCCATGCAGTGCGAAGAAACAAGCACACTAAATAACGTAACCTGGTGCAACGATAGCTATGCTATGCTCAACACAGCCGAAGCGTGGGGAGCTGATATCGAACTATCCGAAAATAGGTTACAAATTAAAGGCTGCATAGAACCACAATCGCACGAATTCAATACAGGTGAATCGGCTCTTTGCCTACGTTTGATGATACCTATTTTGGCATGCCACAAAGGCACATACAAATTGCAAGCAGAAGGTACTTTGCTTAATCGCCCTGTCGGCGAAATTGAAAACATTATCAAGCAACTGGGTGCTCATATCCAAACAAATCAGAATTTCCCACCTATAACCATTACCGGCAGTATTCAAGCTGGTAGCCTTACTATCGAGAATCCAATCACATCGCAAAATTTAAGCGGTTTGCTTATGGCATTGCCTTTATTAAAAGACAATAGTCGAATAGCTGTAAATAAACTCATTAGTCAACCTTATATTAAACTAACGCTTTCGTGTTTACAACAAGCAGGAATTAACATTACGGTCAATTCAATGTTTAACGAGTTTATTATTCAAGGCAACCAAGCTTTTAAACCTATATCAACTTCAATAGAAGGCGATTGGAGTGCTGCATCGCTTTTTTTAGTTGCAGCCGCTATAAATGGTCAACTGCGATTAAAAAATCTTAATCCACAAAGTTTACAAGCCGATAAAGCAATATTAAATTTTATTTCAACTAAATACGACCATCAATACCATTGTAGAAAACAAGCCATTCAAGCTTTTGAAGCCGATATTACCCATTGCCCCGATTTATTTCCTGCCCTTATGGTTTTGGCTCTAAATGCAAACAATAGTTGCAAAATCACTGGCATTAACCGTTTATTATACAAAGAAAGCAATAGAATTGACAAGTTTATTGAAGAATTCTCAAAATTTGGTGGTAAATATAGCATTCAAGGCGATATACTCCATATACGACCACCCGAAAAAATAGACTCAGCAACCATTAACGCTCACAACGACCACCGCATAGCAATGGCTGCTGCTATGGCTACCATCGGAAGCGATGCTGATGCTACTATTGTTGGGGCTGAGTGTGTTAATAAATCTTATCCTTCTTTTTGGGAAGACCTTCAATGTTTAGGTGCCAACCTTTCAATAAACAATTAAATGAAGCCTTACATTATACAACGAAAAAATCATATAGCATGGATTGAATTTCCCATTCTATCTCAATTTTCCGAGTTGGTGCATTTTTCTACCCTACGAATGGGAGGGTTTAGCAATCACCCACAAGCATCGCTCAACATGGGTTTTGTACGAACCGACTTCACAACCAAAGTAATCGAAAACCGAAAATTAGTAGCCGAATCCTTGGGTATACCTATTGAAAATATGATATTTTCGCGTCAAACTCATAGCGACCACATTGCCATAGTTTCTGCTGTTGATAAAGGCAAAGGCGTTTTTTATAAACCTACTGCTATACAAGATAATGATGGGTATGTAGTCTCCGAACCCCTTATTTGCCCAGTTGTAATGACTGCCGATTGCGTGCCTGTATTTCTCTACGACCCTCAAAACAAAATAGCATCGGTCGTACATTCGGGCTGGCGAGGAACCGTTCAACACATTGCATCCAAAGCGGTTGATATAATGGTAGCTAAAGGATCACATGTAAATAATATTGTAGCCGCCATAGGTCCATCGGCTGGAAGTTGTTGTTACCAAGTTGGCGAAGAAGTACTCGAAAAATTTGTTAGTGCATATGGAACTGAAGCCTATCGTTTCTTTTCATCACCCAAACCGCCCTTTACGGTAAATTTATGGGATGCTATACGCACTTCGCTCATACGAAGCGGTCTAACACCTAAACATATTGCCCAAACCGATTTATGCACTATTTGTAATCCACATATGTTTTTTTCTGCACGCAACAATAAAGGAATGACCGGCAGAATGGCTTCGGGCATAATGATTAAACCTTAAACATAAAACTCTACTAAAAAATTTAATTGAGCGACAATAACTATATTTTTCTAATTCTACCTTTATCGGAGCATTGCTTTATTAGTATTGAAATAGATGATTGCAGCAAAGGATGCTCCCATTCGGGGCTAATCTCTTGCAATGGCAATAAAACAAATAAACGTTCGTGCAAATGTGGATGAGGTAATGTTAATATAGATGAAGTTAACAAACATTTATCACAAAAGAGAATATCTAAATCAATTATTCGATCAACATAAAACGTTTCATTAACATTACTACGTCGTCGACCCATTTTTTTTTCAATATCTAACAAAAAAGCTAAAAGTTGTTCAGCCTCAAAATAACTTTCGTATAAAATAACTGCATTGTAAAACCAATTTTCGCTTTTATACCCCCAAGGCTCTGACTCATAAATTGAAGATTGCTTTAATACCTTACCTCCCAGATCTTTTATAGCTTCAATTGCCTGATTTATATTACTAATACGATTCCCAATATTACTACCTAAACTAATCCCGTATAACATTCTTAAATTGTTAATAAAAAGCTTCTAAAGTTATGAACAATTCTAATCAAATACGCATACTAATTCTTAATTTTACGAAAAATATTTTTTTTATGAGTTTTGTTCATTTACATGTTCATACACAGTATTCTATCCTTGATGGTGCTTCTAATATCAAAAAATTAATAAAACGAGCTGTCGATTTGGGCATGCCTGCTTTAGCTATTACTGATCATGGAAATCTTTTTGGTATTAAAGAATTTTTAAATGAATGCAAAAAACATAACGATGCCGAAAAGAAAAAACAAAAAGAAGCCCTTGAAAAAGGTGAGACTTACGAACCTCGTTTTTTAAAACCAATTGTAGGTTGCGAAATGTATTTAGCACGTCGCTCTCGGTTCGATAAAGATAAAAACTCCGACGACCGAAGCGGAAATCATTTAATCGTATTAGCAAAAAATATAACCGGATATCATAATCTATTAAAACTTGTCTCACTATCGTATATAGAAGGTTTTTATAGCAAGCCTCGCATCGATAAAGAAATACTCTTTAAATACAAAGACGGTCTTATTATATCTACCGCTTGTATTGCTGGCGAAATTCCTTCTGCCATTAGAAAAAATGATATAGAACTGGCACACAAACTAATATTAGAATACAAAGAACAATTTGGCAACGATTTTTATCTCGAATTGCAAATGCATAAAACCAACGACCCCACAGCCGATAATGAAGTTTTTAAAGAACAAGAAAAAGTCAATAAAGTACTTATAGAGCTTTCGAAACAAACAGGAGTAAAACTAATTTGCACCAACGACGTTCATTTTATCAATCAAGAAGATGCAGAGGCTCACGATAGGTTAATATGTATCAACACCAATGTTCCGGTTAACGATCCCTATCGCTTACGCTACACCAAGCAAGAATGGCTCAAATCGCCCGAAGAAATGAAAGCTCTTTTTTCGCATATACCTGAAGCGATAGAAAACACCCTTGAAATAGCTCATAAAGTAGAAGAATACGATATTAACAATTCACCAATAATGCCTATTTTTCCTATACCAAAAGACTTTGCCGATGAAGAAACATACAAACAAAAATATACCGAAAATGACCTTATCGAAGAGTTTGGTGCAGATAATTTTAAACGTTTAGGAGGATACGATAAAGTATTGAGAATAAAATTCGAAGCCGATTATCTCGAACATCTTGTTAACATTGGGAAACAAAAACGTTATGGTAAACAAATAACCCCCGAAATTGAAGAACGAATACAGTTTGAACTCAATACCATTAAACGAATGGGTTACCCTGGTTATTTTTTAATTGTTCAGGATTTTATCAATCAGGCTCGTAAAATGGGTGTTTGGGTCGGTCCTGGACGTGGTTCTGCAGCAGGTTCGGTAGTTTCGTATTGTTTAAACATTACAAACCTCGATCCTATAAAATATAATTTGCTATTTGAGCGTTTTTTAAACCCCGAACGAATTTCATTGCCCGATATAGATATCGACTTCGACGAAGATGGCCGCGAAGTTATTTTAAATTGGGTTGTAAAAAAATATGGCGAAGACAAAGTTGCCAATATTGTTACCTTTGGACGTATGGCAGCAAAATCGGCCATTAAAGATGTTGCCAGAATTCAAAATGTTCCTTTACAAGAAGCTATTCGACTTACCAAACTTATACCTGAAAAAGAAGTAACCCTCGAAAAAGCTTACGAAGGCTCAGCAGAACTTAAAAATGAATTAGAAAATGGTTCGCCACTTATAGTCGAAACACTTAAGTATGCTCAAACACTCGAGGGCAGTGTAAGGCAGACAGGTATCCACGCATGCGGAATTATTATTAGCCGCGACCCACTTATGGAACATGTCCCCGTTTTTAAGTCGAAAGACTCGGAATTGCTCGTTACTCAATACGATGGACATTTTCTCGAAGAAATCGGTATGCTCAAAATGGACTTCCTCGGACTTAAAACATTATCTATTATAAAAGATGCTATCGATAACATAAAACTTCGCTACAATAAAGAAATTGACATTAACACCATTCCGCTTGACGATAAAAAAACATTTGAGCTATTTAGCAAAGGGCTTACAACCAGCGTTTTTCAATTTGAATCGGAAGGGATGAAACGATACCTTAAAGAACTTAAACCTGACCGTCTCGAAGATCTTATTGCGATGAATGCTCTATTTCGACCAGGACCATTAAAATACATCCCTCAGTTTATTGCACGAAAACATGGCAAAGAAAAAATTGAATACGACTTACCTCAAATGGAAGAGTTTCTTAAAGAAACTTACGGCATAACCGTCTATCAGGAACAGGTAATGCTTCTTTCGCAAAAACTTGCTAATTTTACCAAAGGCGAAGCAGACGCACTCCGCAAGGCAATGGGTAAAAAACAACGCGAAGTACTCGACAAAATGAAAAGTCGCTTTATGGATGGTTGTAAACAAAACAACCTCGATCTTAGCAAGTGCGAAAAAATATGGTCAGATTGGGAAGCTTTTGCCGAATACGCATTCAATAAATCGCACTCAACTTGCTATGCCTACCTTGCTTATCAAACTGCATATTTAAAAGCTCATTATCCGGCTGAATTTATTGCTGCCAACCTTAGTCGCAACCTCGCCGATATTAAAGAAATAACCAAACTTATGAACGATTGCCGTCGAATGGGCATTAAGGTATTAGGTCCAAGCGTAAACGAAAGCCATATTCGCTTCACTGTTAACAAAGATGGAAACATCCGTTTTGGCTTAGGGGGCATTAAAGGACTTGGCGAAGCCGTTGCCAATGCTATAATCAACGAACGCAAGAACGGACCTTATACTTCTATTTTTAATTTTGCCGAACGTCTCGATCCCACTATGGTAAACAAACGAAGCTACGAAGCGTTAGCTTATGCTGGTGCATTCGACGAATTTACTAACGTTCAACGACATCATTATTTTAATGATAATGGTCCTTCGTTTATCGAACAATTGCTTAAATACAGCCAACAAATTCGTAACGATAAATTATCGAACCAAAACACACTTTTTGGAAGTTCTTTACCAATAGCCATTACCCCACCTACCATTCCCGTTTGCGAAGAATGGAGTACCATATATAAATTAAAAAAAGAAGCCGAATACATTGGCATTTACTTATCATCGCACCCACTCGACCCCTATCTATTCGACATCGAAATGCTTACCAATACCACACTATCAGAACTGTCAAACTTAGAACTTTTAAAAGATAAAGAATTAAAATTTGCAGGCATGGTCAACGAGGTAACACAAAAAACTACCAAAACAGGAAAACCATATCTCTCTGCCACTATCGAAGACTATACCGATATTTACCATATTAATCTATTTGGTCAAGATTTCGTTAATTATGCAAATTATTTTAAACAGGGTTTAGCTATTATTATTAAAGCTCACGTACCACAAAAAAAAGAAGATCAAAACTCATTTCAACCTGACCTTGCTATTAAAAAAGTTCTGCTTCTAAGCGAAATGCGTAATTTATACAAAAAAATTACCATTCAACTATGCATAGAAGATTTGACCGAAAGTTTTATTAAAGATTTTTTAGAGGCCTTGAAAATGGCAGGAAAAGGAAAAACCGAATTAAATCTTCGGCTTTATACTAACATTGAAGAAGATAAAGATTTAAAATTCGATATGGTTTCGAAAAAATACAAAATATTTTTGTCAAACGATTTTATTAACTTCCTTCGCGAAAACGAAATATCTTTTAGTATTTAACTTTTGCATAATACATATACCCCCATCATTGAAGCAAGGTAGCAATAAAAAAGCTACTTTCTTTTTTTTTAAATAGCTTTACGTTATTTATAATAGCAAAACACTACCATTTAAACCAAGTACAATGAATAAACAAATTCAACCAGACTAATAAAAATAGAAATATTTTTAAAGTAATCAACTCAACACCCACCGTCATACCGAGCTTGTCGAGGTATAACCATTCACCAATCTAAATGAGCATAAGGGGTCATTCTTCGACAAGCTCAGAATGACGAGCAAAAAACTAGCTTTTATTCACCAAGATTGAGATAAATTAAAAGAATTGTCAAAGTCGAGTTCTTCAAGTAAGTAATAGATAGATTAAAAATAAGTAATTCAATTCAACCCTACACCCACCGTCATACCGAGCTTGTCGAGGTATAACCATACGCAAAACTAAATGGGCATTGGGGTCATTCTTCGACAAGCTCAGAATGACGACAAAAAGGTTGGACTCGACCATAAAGGAATTTTGCAAAGGTCTCTAAGTTTCAAGAATTTGTCCGTTGAAACTTTCACTATAAGGATGTCCAAGTAAGATATACACTTTCATAATGTAGTTTTCTTGTATTTTTTACATTTTTCCATAACGTTTTGGCGCTTAGCGCAGTGGCGGATTTCGGAGCATTTCACTGTCAAACTACGATAAAATTTATTTGTTGTACTACCCTCCTTATCAGCACTTTCTGCACGCTTGATTTTATCCTTTGTTATGGGCTTGTTATTCTGCTATTTCCATATTAATTATACTTATTTTATCTTGCCAAGAGTTTGATGATTCATGGTAAAATTTTCCATGTATAAATTTTACTTTGTATTTTTTATTGCAGAATGATTCGATAATACTCATCCCCTCAGATTCATTTTCTTCCCATTTAATAAAATCTGGAACTTCATTTGCCTCCAATAGCCCACCAATTTTATCTTTAAAGGCTATTGTTACACCGTCCTCATGAATGTTTCCATAAACTAATTCTAATTCAGCAACAATATAGCCATTATCATCCATAAAAACCCTTTCTTGATTGCACTTATTAAGTTCTACTTTATATTTTTCAATAGCTGTATTTTTTTCCTTTATCTCATTTACAAAGTTTAATTGCTTAATTAAAGCATCCTTTATCTGATTTTCTAATTGCAATATTTGTTGAGTATAATTTGATTCTTGATTTATAATAACTGACTTAAGGCTATCAATTACCTTTTTTTGACTTTCAATTATTTCTTTTTTTGATTGAGCAATTGTCTCGATTGTTAATGCGCAAAGAAAAGTTAGTAATATTGTAACTATTCTTAATGTTTGATGGGATTTATTTTTCATATTATGTAAATTAAATTTTGTCTTACTCGTATGGCTTTTCAGTTCCGCCCTGTTTTTTAAATGTGGTTTTCTTGTCTCCACTTTTTTTTGTCTGTCACTTTAGGTGGTCAGCCTGCCTTGAACCGCTATGTTGTTTAAACTTGCCCATAACGGCTTCGGAATTACCTTCGGTGAGAACGCTACGCTTAGTTGGTGCAGCAGAGCCCGATGTTTTGCTTGCAAAACAGTAAAGGGCGAAGCTGCATCCTAATCGGGCTCTGTTACACCAATTCTCGTGATAG
>JABUFC010000037.1 GCA_013314715.1 Bacteroidales bacterium
CGGTTCCGGTAACATGGTAAGCCGTAGTTGCCGATGGGCTAACCGTTAGTGAGTTGCCACTACCTAAACCATTATCCCAATTGTACGAAACTGCTCCTGAAGCAGTGAGTGTGCTATTGGCACCGGGGCATATCGACGATGGCGAAGCCGAAGCGGTTATGGTGAGTTGCGGTGGCTGAGTAATAGTTACAGATTGAGTTGTTGTACAACTGTGAGCATCGGTAATGGTAACGGTATAGTTTCCGGCAGCTAAATTGGTGGCTGTGGAATCCGTTTGTCCATTAGTCCATAGAACCGTATAGGGTGGTGTTCCTCCAATGGTGTTAACTGTGGCTGAACCATTATTACCGTTAAAACAGGTTACATTAACAATACTTGTTGTTGATTGTAAGGCAGCAGGTTCGGTAATGGTAGTTGAAATAACAGAAGTACAAGAATTAGCATCGGTAAGCGTAACAGTATATGTGCCCGCAGTTAAATTGTTAATGGTTTGATGATTGTCGTTATTACTCCATAAATAGGTAAATGGAGCTTGTCCGCTATTAGGGTTTATAGTAGCGGTTCCATCGCTACCACCGTAACAGCTGACCATGGATGGAGTTATAGTTCCTCCGCATATTGGGCAGTTTATGGTAATTGTATCAGTTAAAATAGGACCACACAATGGATTTACTTGTGCTCTAACAATATAGGTTCCATTTACTAAGTTGCTTAGGGTATTGGTAAGGCTCGTTGAACCGTTGGTTTGGTTAATTATATTACCACCGCTATCGTACCATGTATAATTAATAGTTGGATTTGTCAGGCTTGTATGAACCGTTACGGTAGCTCCCCCTAATTGTGCCCCTACGCAAAAGGTTGAGTCGGTTAAAGAGTTATTATTACATGAAGCACTTGCAGCAGCATAAATAACGGCAACACCTTCATAACCAGAAATATAAAGTAGATTTGAATTTCTATCATATTTAATATCCCAAACAAAAGTACCTGGCCAGTTTAATGGAATATTGGTTGGTCCTGAAATAGATGTACCATCGAAATAATAATGTAAAATATTACCACTTTTTCCACCTAAGTATACATTATTACAATCATCAACAGCTATACCTCCTTGTTGAATAGGTTCATACCAAACACCAGCAAAGCCTACAGAAGTTGCAGCAATTGAAGATCCATTGGCTTTATTGTATGCACATAGGCTTTTTCCGTCATACATGTATAAATAAGAATCATTAACGTCCATTGCATTAAAAGCATTGGAATTTTGAGCACCGCACCATGCATCCCATAGTGGATGATTAGAACATTCCTGAAATGAATACATACCATGAAAAGTCATCCAGATATTACCGTTAAAAGTATTGTTTACAAGAGAAAATCTGTCTTGTGTTGCAGTATTACCTGTTGAATATAATACAAATAAATGTCCCTGATTATCTACAACACCATTTACAACATCTTGTGAAATGTCACCTGCACCTGTGAAATTAGCAATTTGAGCTTGCCCATTAACAGTATTAATAATTCCACCATTTAAGTTGCTGTTTGTTCCACCTCCCAAACCAATAATTCTGTTGTTTGTACAATCAAATACCATATCCCACATTTCTCTAAAATTACTTAAAGCCTGAGACATAAAACCGTCTGCAACTGCTGTATTGGCATCGATCCTGTATGCTCTGGCTCCATCAGTTCTAAATCCTTCAGATATGTATATTTTGCTAGATAACCTATCTACTAAAAAATTTCCATCATATGTACTTTCTGTTGTTATTAAATGTGTCCATAAAATTGTTCCGGTAGATGAGTACTTTGTAACATAAAGACCCCCTCCATTTGTTCTTGAATATGCATACAAATTTTTATCAAAATCATAATCTACATCGTATGCCATATCTTCACCTGAATCTTGTGTTCCAGCTACCCATGGGTCTATAGTAATATTCTGATTTATGTTAGTTTCTTCTAAAAAAAAGCTAATAGACTTGTTATTGAGAATAAATGAAGAACCTACTTCTTTTCCAGATATGTTAATGAAAGATTTTGGGGCGTGTTCTATAATTGATGAGGCTGGAGTACTTACAATAATATTTCCATGATTATTCATAGACATATCACGAATATCTCCTGAATACAAAAGTTTTACTTGAGATAAATCAGCTCCTGGATGAAGAATGATATTATACTTTATACCTGCACTATCGGTTGGTAAAGTATATTCAATATCAATATTGGGATAAATATTTTTATAAATTAATTTCTTATAACCATAACAAAGTTGCTGATGTTCTCTAAAAGTAAAATAACCTTCAGTTTTTTCTAATGGTATTATTTGAACATCAGGATTAACATTTTGCCATTCTGCAAAAAGATAATATGACTTTGTTTTAGTTCTTTCGTATAATTCTTTTTCTTCGCCAATTAACTTAAAATAGGCAGAAACTAAACCTTTGGGTATTTGAATTGTATCTATTCGAATGATGATACCATTATTTGTAAAATAAAATTTTTCTTTACCTTTATAATATGCAAATAATATTTTTCTTTGCTGAATGTTTTCATCTTGTCCTTTATTTTCGATAATGGCATGCAAATTATTTAAACGTGCAGACCAAATTGTTTTTGTTTTTTCTTTTGTTTGTGCATAGTTTAGCAATGCTACGAGCACAAATACCAATATTAATAAATTCGTTTTCATGGTTCTGTTTTTTATAAAGACGAAAAGGCAAGCATTTGGTTGCCTTTTTTATGTAATAATATATAAAAGGACTATTTTTTTAATTCATTGATTTGTTTTTGTAATTTTTAAGATAAAAGTTAAATCTATTAAATAGGTTTATGTTTCCATCTGCGATGCGACCAAAGCCAATGTGTAGGATTTATTATGATATCATTTTCGAGAATTTGCATATATTTTTGAGTAATTTCGCCATCGTTGAGCGACAATGGATTTTCTGTTATGGTGGTAAAAGTAATACTATAGAAACCACGTTTTTGTCGTGTGATATTTACATAAACAATTGGCATGTTGAGTGTTTTAGCATATTTTTCTGGACCATGTAAGCAAGCGGTGGGTTGATTTAAAAAATTTGTCCAAATAGCTTTATTTACATTAGAAGGGCTTTGGTCGGCAACCATAGCAAAAAATGTTTTTTTATCTTTGTGTTCAAAAAATGATTTCGATGTTAAATAAATTGAACATAAAGAGATGCCAAATTTTGCTCTATTTTTTCGAATATAATGATCTAGAAAGCGATTAGATAAGGGTTTATATAAAGCTACGGTGTGCTGTTTTAGTTCTAACCCAGCTAATAATGCAGCCCATTCCCAATTACCATAATGTCCTAAAACACCAATAATGCTGTTTTTACGATTATATAAATCGTGCATAACTTCCACATTGGTAGTATAGATATGGTGTTTTATTTGTTTTGGCGACATGCTAAAACCTTTAATGGTTTCGACCATTATGTCTGAAATATTTTTATAAATAGGGAACAATAATTTTTTTAATTCTTTTTCTTTTTTATGTGGGAAAGATTTTTTAAGATTATTTAGAATTACTTTTTTTCTATATTGAACAACAAAGCATAACAGAAAAGCAAAAAAATCAGATATTCTATAGATAAACCAAAATGGTAGGAAATAAAAAAGTGCAACAAAAAATCTAAATAAAATATAGGAAATAAAAGACATGAAAACTAATTTTTATTTTTTTTGAGGAAATATAATAGACAATAAAATGCTTCCAAATAAAATACAAAGAACAATATAGAGCGAATGTTGAGTAGTAAAACCAATTTCTTTTAGCCATTCGTGAAAAATAAGTTTAACACCGATAAATACAAGTAAAAACGATATTCCAACTTTTAGAAATCTAAATAAATTGAGAACATGGACTACTAAAAAGAAGAGCGATCGTAAGCCAAGAATTGCAAATATGTTTGAAAAAAATACTATATAAGGGTCTTTTGTTACAGAAAAAATAGCGGGTACAGAATCGACAGCAAAAATAATATCGCTAAATTCGACGATAAGTAATACTAAAAACAATGGTGTAATATAAAGACGTTTTTGTTTTTTGATAAAGAAATTTTCACCTACAAATCGTGGAAAAACTTTAAAATATTTTGAAGCTAATTTAACTAACGGATGGTGCTGAGCATCTACTTTTTCTTCTTTGTTTCTATTAAAGAACATTTTAATTCCAGAGTAAAGTAGTATAGCACCGAAAACGTAAAACATCCAGCTAAATTTATGAATAAGCGCAGAGCTTAAAAATATAAATATAAATCTAAATATAATGGCTCCAATAATGCCCCAAAATAGAACGCGTTTGTAGTGAATTTCTTTTACATTGAAGCTAAAGAAAATCATTAATATAACAAAAATATTATCGATAGATAAGGTATATTCTATAAGATAACCTGTAATAAATTCAAGTGAAAGATTTTTATTATATAATTCTACAGCTTGTTCAAAGTTAAGATTGTTTATTTGAATAGGATGTGAGTTTTCTATAATTTTGGCTGTTAAGGTTTCTTTGTTTTCAATACCATGGAGTAGATTTCCTTCGAATCGTAAGAAAATATAAAAAGCCAGTGCAAAGCCAATCCATATCGAAGTCCAGATAAGAGATTCTTTCAAGCTAATTTTATGGCTATGTTTATCAAATATGCCTAAATCAATAAATAGAATTGAAAGGATAATAAGAATAAAAGACGAGAAAAAAATAAGTTCGTTTGTATGCATAATAAAAAAAATAAAAAACCCGCTATGAATATTTATAGCGGGTTCAAAATTAGTAAAAAAAATTATTTATTTTTAATAATTTCCATGCCTTTGAGAATAGCAGCTTTATTTTCTGGGATAAGATTATGATGTCGTTTAGGGAGTGATTTTTCAAGTCCTTTAATGACATTATCGAGTGCTACAATAGGTTTTATTTTGATATACCCACCTAATACAACCATATTAAAAATTTTAGTATTTCCCATTTTGGCAGCTTCTTCCGTAGCTTCGATACTATAAATGTTAATGTCTTTTCGTTGTGGATGACGTGTGATGCCATTGGGATCATATATAAGTGTTCCACCTGTTTTTACAGAATTTTCAAATTTATCAAGTGATTGTTGGTTTAAAATAATGGCTGTATCGTATTGATTAACAATGGGTGAGCTTATGCGTTCATCGCTAATTATTACAGTAACGTTAGCAGTGCCACCACGCATTTCGGGTCCATATGAGGGCATCCAGCTAACTTCTTTGTTTTGCATAATGCCCGAATAAGCTAATATTTTGCCCATAGAGAGAACTCCTTGTCCTCCAAAGCCTGCTATAATTATTTCTTCTGTCATAGTTGTCAATTTTTTAAATTAAACTTTTTCAACTTGTGGAACTTTAATGTCGCCTAATGGATAAAATGGAAACATATTTTCTTCCATCCATTTATTGGCTTGAACGGGTGGCATTTTCCAGCCAGAGTTGCAGTTAGAAACAACTTCAACAAAGCAAGTGCCTTTATTTAATTTTGAGTATTCGAATGCGTTGCGAATAGCTTTTTTAGCTTTACGAACGTTAGCGGGTGTATGTACAGATTGACGTGTAACATAGTAAGTACCCGCCAATTGAGCTACTAGTTCGGTGATTTTTAATGGGTTACCCATAATGCTGGTGTCTCGTCCATAAGGGGCAGTAGAAGCTTTCATTCCGGGTAGGGTAGTTGGTGCCATTTGTCCACCTGTCATACCGTATATACCGTTATTTATGAAAATGATAACAATATTTTCGCCGCGGTTACAAGCATGAATTGTTTCGGCAGTTCCAATAGCGGCTAAGTCGCCATCGCCTTGATATGTAAATACAAAGCGGTCGGGCATTAAACGTTTTAAAGCGGTAGCTAAAGAAGGAGCGCGTCCGTGAGCAGCTTGTTGCATATCAATGTTCATAAATTCGTATGCCAGTACTGAACATCCAACGGGTGCTATGCCAACAGTTTTTTCTTGAATACCCATTTCTTCTACTACTTCCATAATAAGGCGGTGAACCGTTCCATGTCCACATCCAGGACAGTAGGATAAGGTTTTATCTGTTAATAAAGGAGTTTTCTTGTAAACAAGATTTTCGGGTTTTATTATATCTTTAATATCCATAATTGAGCCTCCTTATTATTTAATAATTTGTTTTTTTAATGCTTCTAAAACTTCGCTTGGTGTATGAATTACGCCACCGGTTCTACCGTAATGTTCTACTGGTATTTTGCATTCTACGGCAAGTTTAACATCTTCTACCATTTGTCCTAAGCTCATTTCAACAGCTAGCATGCCCTTAACTTGTTTTGAGAGTTCTTTTAATCGTTCAGAAGGAAATGGGAATAAAGTAATAGCTCTTAAAAGACCTAATTTTATTCCTTCGGCTCTTGCTAAATCAACTGTTTTTTGACAAATACGGGCACTAGAACCATAAGCTACAAGTAAATATTCAGCATCAGTTGTTTGAATTTCTTCGTAACGAACATCTTCTCTTTTCATTTGTTCGTATTTGTCGCGTAGGTGATAGTTGTGTTTTTCTTGTTTATAAGGGTCCAAGTCGAGCGAAGTAATGATATTACGTTCGCGATAGGCTTTTTTGCCAATAGTTGCCCATGGGCATTGTTTTTCGATTTCTTCGAGTGTACGGCGAGGTATGGGGTCAAAAAGTTCTACTTTTTCCATCATTTGACCAATAACGCCATCGCTTAAAATCATAACGGGATTACGATATTTGAATGCCATTTCAAATGCAATGGGTACAAAATCGGCCATTTCTTGAACGGATGAAGGTGCTAATACATATAATCTATAGTCGCCATGACCACCGCCTTTAGTAGCTTGAAAATAGTCGCTTTGTGATGGTTGAATATCGCCTAATCCTGGACCTCCGCGTACAACATTTAAAACTAATAGTGGAAGCTCGGCCCCTGCCATATAAGAAATGCCTTCTTGTTTTAGACTAATACCTGGGCTCGAAGAGGAGGTTACTACTTTAAAGCCAGCACCACCAGCACCATAGCACATGTTAATAGCCGAAACTTCACTTTCAGCTTGTAATACTACCATGCCTGTAGTTTCATAAGGCTTTTGTGCCATTAAATATTCTAAAACCTCAGATTGAGGGGTGATAGGATATCCAAAATAAGCATCGGCTCCTGCTCGAATGCAAGCTTCGGCAAAAGCTTCGTTGCCTTTCATTAATTTTAATTCTCCCATATTTTTATTTTTTAGTTTAATTATTCATTTTCAACTTTTACTCGATAAACACTAATTACGCCATCGGGACAAACTATGGCACAATTGGTGCACCCTGTACAATCATCGGGGTTTTTCATGTAGGCATAGTGATAGCCTTTGCCATTCACTTCTTTTGCCAATTCAATAACTTCTTGCGGACATGCTGGAATACAAACACTGCATCCTTTGCATTTTTCAACGTCCACTACAATAGCTCCTTTTACTTTTGCCATATGTGTATTTTTTTTAATAACTATAATTTTTTTCAAAGCCAAAAATACTTTTATTCTTTAAAAGTGCAAATGCTTTTTGGCATATTTATAAAAAAATATCCGTTTACCATAATCGATAAACGGATATAATATTATTTTTGATGGAAGAGTTTAATTCTCTTTAAGAATAACTTCGTCGTATTCTATTTCGAACATTAATTTATGTTTCGATTCTTCTTGTGCTAAGGATAAAAATAATTTTACGAATTCAGGGTTTGAGGTTTGGTTGGCTAATTTTGTGTAAAGTCTAAAGGCTGCTTTTTCCCTATTCATAGCAAGTATGAGTGCTTCTTGGTAACTCATATTTTCATGGGGTTCATTTTTTTCTAAATAATCAGCAATGTTTAATTCGTTTATTTTTTCTTGACCTAGTGTAAAAGTTTTTTCTTCTTTTATTTTTATTAGTTTAGCTTTGTGTTTTATTTCTTCTTCTACAAAGTTGTAGAAGGTCGTTTTCATATCATCGGTTTTCGACTTTTGAGCTAATTCATTATAAAATTCTATAGATTTTTGCTCCATTTCTATTGCAAAATCTAAAATGTCGTCTATGCTATTGAACTGTTTCATATTTTTTAATGTTTAATTTTTTATTGAAGTATTCTACAAATTGTTGATTAATACAATCGCAACCATTGTTAAAAATGGTAAATAAGTTATCGTTAGTTGTAGGTCTAAATACAAAAGATTCGAATGGTTGAGCATTTGCGATAAAGAGATTTAATTCCTGATGTATGTCTTCGATTGAATTCAGATTGCTTATTCCAAAATTTTTTCCAATTCTAATCCATTGTTCGATATTGCTATACTCAAAAGGAGGATTTTTATGTTTTTCAATTTTTTGAATCATTCTAAGAGTATTAGTAAAGCTACCACCTGTTTCGTATGGTAATGAGGCAGGAAGAACTAAATTAGCACGTTGACCCGTTTCTGTTAGGAAATAATCTTGAACAACTATAAATGAAGCTTGGCTAAACCATTGTTCTACTTTGGGTTTATTAGTAGTTGTGCCTAATGGGTCTTCTCCTATAATATAGAAGTTATTTATTTCGTTTGTTTCTAGTTTATTGTAAAGAGATAAGTCGTTTAAATTATTAATTTGATTAAAATTGTTAATTCCTTCTCCAATACCTAAATTGAATAATCCTTCGGAGTTGTTTTTTTCTTTTAAAGCAATTAATCCCATGGCTGTTTTACCCATTTTGCCAGTTATTAAAGCTAAATTTCGTAATTCGAGCGAGGTATTGGAGGAAATGTGTTTTTCGGAATAAACAATAATAGCGTGATGGGTTTCGTTATATTCTTTGGCAAAGAGTTCAATGATAGATTTGTTTACTCCACTTTTTAAAATGAGGTTGTCGTAATTTTCTGATAATAATTGTTTTTTATATTCTACAAAGTAACTTGTATTTTGATTAATAAATAATTGATTTTGCAAATTATTGCTTAATAAATAGTAATTGACTGCTTTTATAAAATAATAATAAGATTGAACAATAATTTGGTGGTCAATTTTTTTAGATAATTTATTGTTTTGTAGGGTGGTGATTAGGTCGACAGGTATTTCGTTTTTATGTTTGTGGTTAAAAATCATATAACCTACCACGGGGTGTTCGTAATTTATTTCGGTGCCTAAAATGTAAATATGTTCGGCTTTTTTTATTTCGTCAAATGGTAGGTTGGCGATGCTATTTTCGGCATATCCATTTCCTCTTCCGAGATAGTGAAATGAACCAATGTTTGAATGAGTGTTAGTTGCAATTTTTTTTATGAGTAATAACTCTTCGTTTGTGAGTCGAGCACCCGTAAAAAATGCAGTTTTAGATCCATTTTGTTGTTTTAAATTGTCTGTAATAATTTGAAAAGCTTGTTCAAACGAAATTTCGTTCCAAACTCCGTTTTCTTTGTATAGAGGTTTGGTAATTCTTTTTTTATCGTTGATATAGTTATAACCAAATTTAGCATAGCTACAAATATTTGAATCGGAATTAACTAAGCCATTTGATCCTGTAACTTTCCATACAAAATCTTTTTTAGTATGGTATTCTAGTTCGCATCCTACCGAGCAATAATTGCATATGCTTTTAATGGCTTCTGTTTTTACCGGACCGGGTTTAAATATTACATTCTCACTTATGGCAGCTGTAGGGCAGGCAGATATACATAAACCACACGATTCGCAATCAGTTTCTGTTAAAGATAAACCTAAGCTAGGGGCAATGTAGGTATCGAATCCACGATTTACTAATCCTAACGCATTTGCGCCAACTACTTCGTTGCATATTCTAACACATCGAGCGCATAAAATACATTTATTATTGTCAATTTCGATAAATGGATGATCGAATCGTATATTATACTGTTTGAATCCTCCCTTATAGTTTTCTTGAGTGGCATGATATTGTGTAGCATGTTTTTTTAAATCGCAGGTATAATATTCAACACAACCACATTCTAAACATCTTGAAGCTTCTGCTTTTGCTACTTCTTCGTTTTCATAACCTAGTTCAACTTCTTTAAAATTGATACGTTCGTTAGCTGGTAATGTTGGCATTTCGTGTCTGTTTTGGCTAACGTATTTGCCTTTGTAATCTGCAGGGGTTTGTTTTTTAAAATTGTCTTTACGGCTAATAAATTCGTATTCTTCGGCTTTTATTTCTTGATTGGTTAAATATTGGTGGCAGCTTAGTGCGGCTCTTCGTGCTTGAGCAATTGCTTCAATGGCGGTAGCAGGTCCTTTAACTGCATCGCCAGCAGAAAAAATATTTGGAATGCCTGTTTGAAGTGTGATAGGATTAACATCAATGTTGCCATATTTGTTGAGTGCTAATTTGCCTGTTTTAGCATTTTGATTTATGTCATCTATAAAAGGGGCTAATGTTTTTTGTCCAATAGCAGCGAGGATATAATCGACTGGTAGTTCAAAATCGCTTCCTTCAATTGGTACAGGACGACGACGACCGGAGGCATCGGGTTCGCCTAACTCCATTTTTAGGCAAGTAATAGATTTTACTTTTCCTTGTTCGTCTTTATTTATTTTTTTGGGGGCAGTTAAAAACATGTATTCTACACCTTCGAGCTTCGATTCGTGGATTTCAATGGGGTTAGCGGGCATTTCTTTTTCGGTTCTTCTGTATAGTACATATACTTTATCGGCATGACAACGAATTGAAGTTCTGCAGCAGTCCATTGCAGTATTACCACCTCCGATGACAGCTACCGTTTTTTCTTTGAAATTATAGCGTTGACCCGTAATTTCCATGTTTCGAAGAAATTCTACACCACCGAATACATTTTCGGCGTCGTCGCCTTCGCAACCAACGGGTGTACTTCCTTGTGAACCGATTGTTAGAATAACGGCATCGTATTTTTCTTGTAATTCTTTATAGCTTAAATTATCACCGAGTTTTTTATTATAGTATATTTGGCTTAATCCTAACTCTAAAATGGCGTTTACTTCTTTATCGATAATTTCATTGGGTAAGCGATATTCAGGGATACCATATCGTAGCCATCCCCCGGCTTTGGGACTTGCTTCAAAAATATCGCAGTAATGTCCTTCGAGTTGTAAAAACCAAGCTGCCGATAATCCGCCCGGCCCAGCACCGATTATTGCGACTTTTTTTCCTGTGGCGGGTTTGGCTTTTGCAACATATCGATAGGGAGAATTTAAATCCATATCGCTTGCAAAACGTTTTAAATAATCGATGCCAACTCCTGCATTTTCTTCGAGAAGATTGCGTTGGCAAGCGGCTTCGCATGGGCGAACACACACGCGACCACAAATGGCAGGTAAGGGGTTTACTTGTTTAATAAGAGCCACGGCTTCGCTATATAATCCTTTCTCAATTAATGAGATATATCCTTGAACATCGACTCCTGCTGGGCAAGTCTGTTTGCATGGTGCTACGCAGTCGGCATAGTGATTTGAAACCAGCAAATCTAATGCTGATTTACGAGCTTTGTGTATTTTGTCATTATCGGTCGTGATTTTCATCCCTTCTGATATTTTTGTTGAACAGGAAGGTTGAAGTCCTCTCATACCTTCTATTTCAACTACACAAACAAAGCAAGACGAATAGGGTTCTAAACGAGGGTCATGACATAGTGTTGGTATTTCTATTCCATGACGTTGGGCTAATTCTAAAACAGATTCTCCGGCTTTACCAACTACCGGTTTGCCATTTAATATTACATTTACTTCGATCATAATAATTCTTCTTTACGATAATTTAATAGCTTCAAATTTACATTTGCTAAAGCAAACACCGCATTTGATACATGCATCTTGATTGATAAAATGCACTTGTTTTCTTTCGCCCGATATTGCATTGACTGGACAATTTTTAGCACAGATGGTGCATCCTGTACATTTATCTTCGATAATCGTATAGGTAATAAGTTTTTTGCAGCTATGTGCAGGGCATTTTTTATCTCGTATATGAGCTTCGTATTCGTGACGAAAATACTTAATTGTTGTTAATACTGGATTGGGTGCAGTTTGTCCTAATCCACACAATGAACTGTCTTTAATTTGATATGCTAGTTGTTCTAATAGTTCAATATCGCCTTCCTTACCTTCTCCTTCTGTAATACGTGTTAATATTTCGAGCATTCGTTTTGTGCCGATTCTGCAAAAGGTACATTTTCCACACGATTCTTTTTGGGTAAAATCGAGAAAGAAACGAGCCATATCAACCATACAGGTTGATTCGTCCATAACTACCATACCGCCAGATCCCATGATAGCACCGGTGGCTGTAATCGATTCATAATCTACGGGTGTGTCGGCTAAATAATCGGGAATACAACCACCTGAAGGACCTCCTAGTTGAACAGCTTTAAACTTTTTATTATTTTGAATTCCTCCTCCTAATTTATAAATGATATCATTAATAGAAATTCCCATAGGAACTTCTACTAAGCCACCTCTTTTAATTTTTCCAGTTAAAGCAAAAACTTTGGTCCCTTTAGATTTTTCTGTTCCATATTTATTAAATGATTCTGCACCATTTAAAATAATATAGGGTATATTGGCAAAAGTTTCAACATTGTTAATATTAGTCGGTTTTTTCCATAATCCCGAAACAGCGGGGAATGGTGGACGTTTGCGAGGCATGCCTCTTCGTCCTTCGACCGATGCCATTAGGGCTGTTTCTTCGCCACAAACAAAAGCACCGGCTCCTTCTTTTACATGAATATCAAAATTCCATCCTTCTTTGCCGTGAATATTTTTTCCTAAATAACCTTTTTGACGAGCTTGATCTAGCGCTATATTCAACCGTTTTATAGCAAGTGGGTATTCTGCACGACAATATATAACGCCTTCGGTTGCTCCAATGGCATAAGCAGCTATTGTCATTCCTTCGAGAACACTATGAGGGTCTCCTTCAAGAACGCTTCTGTCCATAAATGCACCGGGGTCGCCTTCGTCGGCATTACAAATAATGAATTTTTCGTCTGATTTACTCGATGCTGCAAATTTCCATTTTATACCAGTGGGAAATCCTCCACCGCCACGTCCTCGAATACCACTTTCAATAATTGTTTGAATAACTTGCTCAGGTGAAGTATGATTATTTAAAAGTTTTTTTATAGCTTGATAACCTCCACGTTTTTCGTATTCATCAATAATTTCTGGATTTATTATGCCGCAATTTCGTAAAGCTATTTTTACTTGGCCTTGCCAAAAGGTATCATCTTCATTTTGAAAAAGTTCCGTTTTAACAACGTATTCTTTAACGGGTTCTCCTAATTTTATGTGTTTTTCGATAATTTCAATAGTTTTGTTTTCGTCAATTTCGCCATATAGATATGAACCTGATTCGTCAATAATTTCTACTAAGGGCTCTCGGTAGCACATGCCAATACAACCGGTTTTTGTAAGTTCGAATAGAAGGTTTTCTTTTTCTTTTATTTCATTAAATTTATCGAAAACTTTATTAGCACCCGCTGCAATTCCACAGCTTGCTAATCCAACAAGGACTTTAATATTTTCCATATATATGTGCTTAATTTGAAGCTTTTAATTTTATTTCCTTAATAATATTAACGGCCGATTTGCCTGTAAGTTTTCCGTAAGTATCTTCGTCAATCATCATTACAGGTGCTAATGAACAACATCCTAAGCATGCTACTGATTCGACTGTATAAAAACCATCGGGAGTTGTTTCACCATCTTTTATTTGTAATGCTTCAAGAATGGAATCGCTTAATGCATTGGCTCCTTGAACATGGCATGCTGTACCATGACATACCTTTATTATATGTTTGCCAACGGGTTTTAGTCTAAATTGTGCATAAAAAGTTGCTACTCCGTACATTTCGCTTACTTTTAAACCAGTTTTTTGGCTTATATATTCAAACGCTATTGAAGGAATATAGCCAAAAATCTGTTGAGTCGATTGTAAAATGGGTATAGTATTACCTTTTTTGTTTTTATATTTTTCAATTATTGGATCTAAAAGTTTTAAATCAACTATTTGTTGGTTATCAGCAATAATATTGCTGTTTTCTATACGTTGAATTCGCATAATATTATGTTTTTGCAAATATATATATATGTATATATGTAATATGATTTATGAAATATAGTTAAAGCAAATAAAAAAATGATATTAATCAATTTTAGCATTGATTTTTTCGACGCTTTCTTTGGCGTCGCCATATAGCATATCGGTATTTTCTTTATAAAACAATGGATTTTCAACTCCAGCATAGCCTACAGCCATAGACCTTTTCATTACGATTACTCTTTTGGCTTTCCATACTTCAATTACTGGCATGCCATAAATAGGGCTAGAAGGATCTTCTTGTGCACCGGGATTTACGGTATCGTTAGCTCCAATAACTAAAACGACATCTGTATCGGGCATATCGGGGTTAACTTCATCCATTTCAAGTACAATATCGTATGGTACATTTGCTTCAGCCAAAAGAACATTCATATGACCGGGTAATCTACCGGCTACAGGGTGGATGCCGAAACGTACGGTTTTACCTTTTTTTCTTAATTTTTCTACTAAATCGTGAATAGGGTATTGTGCTTTAGCGACCGCCATACCATAACCTGGCACTATCATTATAGATTGGGCTTCGTTAAGGATTTCTGCAGCTTCTTCGTGTGTTATTGATTTTACAGTACCTTCTATTTTTTTACCTTTTTTTATTTCTTGTCCAAAGCCTCCAGAAATTACTGAAAAGAAAGAACGATTCATGGCATTGCACATGATAATAGAAAGAATTGCCCCTGAACTACCAACTAAGGCTCCTGTTACAATTAGTAAGTCGTTGCCAAGCATAAATCCGGAAGCTGAGGCTGTCCAGCCCGAAAGTGAATTAAGCATAGAGATTACAACGGGCATATCGGCACCGCCAATTGCCATAACCATCATGACACCAAAAAATGCTGCAATTATGGTCATTATGATTAAATAGGTCATGCCGTATGTTTCGGTTTGAAGAAGGAATAATACACCTAATACAATAGATGCGAGTAGCAATATAACATTTACTAAATCTTTGCCTTTATATACAAATGGTTTGCTGGTAATATTTTCGGTGAGTTTTCCCCATGCAATGATAGAGCCTGTAAAGGTGATGGCACCAATAAAAATGCCAACATAAATTTCAACTAAATGAATCGATTTTTCGGCACCTTGCATGAGCATTGTTTGTGGGTTAATAAACGTTCCGTAGCCAACTAAAACAGCGGCTAAACCAACAAAACTATGTAGTAACGCAATTAGTTGTGGCATTGCTGTCATTTCTACTCTTAGTGCTACTATTACTCCGATGATAGAAGCAATGATCATGGCTATAATAATATAAATGTAGCCATGAATATTTTCGCCCATAAGTGTTGCAAGAACGGCTATTACCATTCCAACAATGCCATAGATGACTCCTCTTTTTGCAGATTCTTGGGTTGATAAACCTGAAAGACTTAATATGAATAATATGGATGCAAAAAGGTATGCTGCAATTTGAATATGTGTAGTTATCATATGTTCTTATTTTTTAAACATGTTCAACATTCTATAAGTTACAACAAAGCCACCAACAATGTTAATAAAAGCAATTAAGATGGCAATAAATGATAAAATAGTAATAGGATGGGTCATATCGTCTTGAATAAGCAGTAACCCACCTGTAATAATAATACCACTAATGGCGTTGGTTACTGACATAAGTGGGGTATGTAGTGCATGGGTAACGTTCCATATTACATTCCATCCTACAAAAACAGCTAATACAAAAGCAGTCATATGTCCCATAAAGTCGGCAGGAGCAACTTTACCTAAAGCTAATAATAAAATGCCAATTATAGAAAGCCAAATAATGTTAGAAATGATTACTTTTTTAGCTTTAGCTGCTTTTATTTTAGCTTCTTCTTCGGCAGTGGGTTTAGTGGTAGTTTCTTTTTTAACGCTAACGGCTAATGGTTCGGGTGGCCAATTTATTTTACCTTGGTAAACAACCATGGCACGTTTTATAACATCGTCGGTCATGTCTATTTTAAAGTTTTGAGCTTTGCCCATATCGTCGAGGAGGTTGCAGAGATTGTTGCCGTATAAATAACTTGCTTGAGTGGGTAATTGGTCTATTTTCCCGACAATGATAACGCCATTGTCGGTAGTATAAACTTCGTTTTTCTTGGTTAATACGCAATTACCACCTGTTGGTGCAGCAAGGTCAACAATAACTGAACCTGGTTTCATTACTTTTACATGATCTTCTAAAATAAGTTTTGGAGCTTCTTTGCCGGGTATTTGTGCGGTGGTAATGATAATATCTACTTCTGAGGCTTGTTTTTTAAATAATGCCATTTCGGCTTCGATAAATTCTTTACTCATTTCTTTGGAGTATCCGGTGGCGGTGGACCCATCTTCATCGATATCGACACTAATAAATTGTGCACCCATGGATTGTATTTGTTCGGCTACTTCTTTTCGAGTATCAAAAGCTCTAACAATAGCGCCTAATGATTTAGCAGCGCCAATAGCAGCTAATCCGGCAACACCAGCACCAATTACAAGTACTTTAGCAGGTTCTACTTTTCCGGCAGCAGTGATTTGACCATTTAAGAAGCGACCAAAATAATTTGCAGCTTCAATAACTGCTCTGTATCCGGCAATGTTGGCCATAGACGAAAGTACATCCATTTTTTGTGCACGTGAAATGCGAGGAATGGCATCCATTGCTATGGCGTTTATACCTTTTGCAGCTAATTTATTGAGCAATGGCATATTTTGAGCAGGCCACAGATAACTTAATATCAATGTGCCTTGTTTTATTATTTCAATTTCTTGTTCAGTAGGTGGCTGAACTTTTAGCACAATATCAGCCAATGAATATAATTCTTCAGGTGTATTTATAATAGAAGCCCCTGCAGCTTGGTATTCATCATCTGAAAATTTGGCTTTTTTACCAGCGTCTTTTTCGACATAGGTTTCAAAGCCCTGTTTTTTTAGTCTTATAATTGTTTTTGGAGTAGCAGCAACACGAAGTTCGTGTTCGTTTACTTCTTTTGGAATTACTACTTTCATAAAGTTAATTTTAATGTTTGGTATTTTAAGCTGAAAGATATATTTTTTTTTAGTGTGAAAAAATGATATGAAAAAAAGAGGGACTTTAAAAGCCCCTCTTTGATTAAAAAAATGCTTAAACTATACCTTGAGCAATCATGGCATCGGCTACTTTTACAAAGCCACCGATGTTAGCTCCATCAACATAGTTTACATATCCATTTTCTTTTTTACCGTATTTAACGCAGGTTGCATGAATATTTTGCATAATGCGATGTAGGTATTTATCAACTTCTTCGCGAGTCCATGATAATCGTTGTGAGTTTTGCGTCATTTCAAGTCCGCTAGTTGCCACTCCACCAGCATTGGCTGCTTTTCCGGGAGCAAATAATATTTTATGTTGTAAGAATATTTCTACAGCTTCGGGAGTGCTTGGCATATTGGCACCTTCTGATACGCATATACAACCATTGCGTACCAACATTTCGGCATCTTTTCCTGTTAATTCGTTTTGAGTGGCACAAGGCAAAGCAATATCACATTTAATTTCCCAAGGAGTTTTACCTTCATAATATTCACAACCAAATTTATCGGCATATTCTTTAATTCGTCCACGTTTTACATTTTTTAGGTATAAAATAAAATTAAGTTTTTCTTCGTCAATTCCTTTAGGATCGTAAATGTATCCGTTTGAATCGGAAGCGGTAACTGCTTTACCACCTAATTGAGTAACCTTCTGAATAGCATATTGAGCTACATTACCGGATCCAGAAACGACAACTGTTTTTCCATTAAAGCTTTCACCGCGTGTTTTAAGCATTTCTTCGGCAAAATATACGCAGCCATAGCCGGTCGCTTCGGGACGAATGAGTGAGCCTCCCCATTCAAGACCTTTACCTGTTAATACACCGGTAAATTCGTTTTTAATACATTTATATTGTCCAAATAAGTAACCAATTTCGCGACCGCCAACACCAATATCACCAGCAGGAACGTCGGTATCGGGTCCAATATGACGATAGAGTTCGGTCATAAAGCTTTGGCAAAAACGCATTACTTCGTTGTCTGATTTGCCTTTAGGGTCGAAGTCGCTGCCGCCTTTTCCGCCGCCCATTGGAAGAGTGGTCAGTGAGTTTTTAAATACTTGTTCGAAGGCTAAAAATTTGAGTACGCCAAGATTAACAGTGGGGTGGAAACGTAAGCCTCCTTTATAAGGTCCAATTGCACTGTTCATTTCAATGCGGAATCCTCTGTTGATTTGAATATCGCCTTTATCGTCGAGCTAGGGAACTCTAAAGATAATAACTCTTTCGGGTTCTACCATGCGTTCGAGCACTTTATGCTCTTTATACTTGGGGTTTTCTTCGATAAAGGGCATTAACGATTCAACTACTTCACGTACTGCTTGCAAAAATTCTGGTTCGTTAGGATTTTTTGCAATAACTTTTGCCATAAAGGCATCTACTTTAGGATTTGACATTGTAGCTTCCATAAATACTTGTTTTAAATTAGTTCGAACAAATATATATACTTAATTTAAAAACATCATCATATAAATTGATATTTTACAACATATTTTTTGATTTTTTTATTTTTACAAAAAGATTTATTTTGTAAGTTCTAAAATACCTAATTTAATATAATGTTTTATGGATGCCAATATTGAGAATAATGATTTGAATTATAGAAGATTGCTTAGGGAAAGTAAGGAGCGATTGAAAGAATTAAATTGCATTAATCAAACGACTGAAATTATAAAAAAAGGATTACCGCTTGATGAAACACTTCAAAAAATATGCTCAATATTGCCAGAAGCCTATCAATATCCTGATTACACTGTTTGTCAGATTGAATATGACAAAAAAAGTTATACTACACCTTCGTTTACATATACGCCTTGGATTCAGAAATCAGAATTTCAAACAGCAGAGGGTAAAAAAGGTTTTATAGTAGTAGCCTACACCAAAGAATTTCCGATTGAAAGCGAAGAGGGACCATTTTTGAAAGAAGAACGTAACTTGATAAATAATTTGGCCATTCTGATTTCAAATTACATTAATAGTGTAAAGATAAAAGAAATATTATACTACGAAGAGCCAAAAATAGATTTAAAAAACATTCAACAGTCGGCACAACATTATTCGCGTCAGTTGCTTCAAAAGTTTATTAATAAAGATTATTATGAAAGGGATATTTATCACGATTTAATGCCTTTTAAAGTTAAGGAAATTTTATTAGTAGCAAATTTATACGATGCTTTTAGTATAGAAAAAGAGGGGCGTTTTACCGAACACATATTAGGCGAATATTATAAACTCAATTTAACTTCATTGCCTCGTATAACAGGAGTATCGAGCGATGAAGAGGCGTTGTTTTTACTCAAAAATCGTCATTTCGATCTTATCATTATTATGATGGGATCGGATAAGAAATTTCCGTTTCTACTTTGTGAACGTATAAAAAAACATTATCCTTATATCTCAATATACTTATTATTAAATAATGATAATGATATTCAATATTTGAAGAAATATGCTTTTTATCAATCAAGTTTTGATAAAGTATTTGTTTGGAATGGAGATTCGAAGATTTTTTTTGCAATGGTGAAATTACTTGAAGATAAAATTAACATCGAAAATGATGCAAAGCTTGGTGTTATTAATGCGATTCTTTTAGTTGAAGATTCGCCAAAATATTATAGTCGGTTTTTACCAGCTATGTATAATGCTATTTTGGAACAAACTCAACGATTAATAGAAGAAGTTAATACGGATGAATTATATAAAGTATTGAAATTGCGTGCACGTCCAAAACTACTTCATGCTTGTACTTACGAGGAAGCCATATCAATTATAAATACATATAAAGATATTATTATTTGTGTTATTACCGATATTCGATTTCCACGTGGTGGTCGCGAGGATGCAAAAGCTGGTTTTGAATTGTTAAATAATATTCAAAATATATCTAATTCGATACCCGTTTTAATGCAGTCGTCTGATGCTGAAAATATGAAAATGGTATATGAGCGGGGAGCGATGTTTTTAAACAAAAATTCTGATAGTTTAATTCAAGATTTAAAAGATTTTATCAACTTTCATTTAGGATTCGGTAACTTTATTTTTCGTTCTAAAGAAGGGAAACAACTAGCTATTGCTAGAAATTTAAAAGAATTTGAGTCCATAATTAAACAAATACCTGAAGAATCGTTGACGTATCATGCCCTAAAAAATCATTTTTCGTTATGGATGATGGCACGTGGTGAAATAGAGATTGCTCGAAATATTAAACCATATAAGGTTAAAGATTTTAACAATGCCGAAGAAATTCGAGAATTTTTATTGAAGATAATTCAAAAACATAAGATTGAAAAAGACAAAGGAAAAATAGTGCCGTTTGATGCTGATGTACTTACTAAGCCAAGTAACATAGTTGCTTTATCGTCGGGCGCATTAGGTGGCAAGGGAAGAGGATTGGCATTTGTGAATACCTTAATATATAATTACAATTTTTCAAGTGTAATTCCAGGTATTTCTATTCAAACACCTTGTACGAGTATTATTGGAACCGATGAGTTTGATTATTTTATTCAGCGAAATAAATTAAACACTTTGATTCATGAAAATGTTGATTTTACAGTTTTAAAAGAAGCTTTTGTTAGTGGAGAGTTGTCGTATGAGTTGATGAAGAAGCTAAAGATTTTTATTCAGAAAATGAAAAAACCTTTAGCAGTTCGATCTTCAAGTTTGCTTGAAGATTCGCTGAGTCAGCCATTTTCAGGCGTGTTTGAAACTTACCTATTGCCCAATAATCATTCTAGTGACGATGTCCGTTTACAACAGTTAACTACAGCTATTAAATTAGTTTATGCTTCAGTTTTTGCTCCTCATGCTCGTTTATATTTCGAAGCTATTAATTATAAAGTAGAAGAGGAGAAAATGGCTGTTGTTATACAGGCTGTAGTTGGAAACGAGTATGAAGGTTATTACTATCCACATATAAGTGGCACTGCTCAGTCGCATAATTTTTATCCGGTTGGGCATATGAAACCCGAAGAGGGGTTTGCTGTACTGGCTTTAGGCCTTGGTCAATATGTAGTAGAAGGCGAAAAAACATATCGTTTTTCGCCTCATTATCCTAAAACCGATATTGTTAGTATTCAAGATTTGGTGAAAAATAGCCAAACCGAATTTTATGCCATTGACTTAAATAAAAAAGAACCTAATTTAATGGAAGGTGAAAATGCTGCTTTAAAACGATTAGAGATTTACGATGCCGAAATGCATGGAACATTAAAACATTTAGCCTCGGTATATAACCCTGAAAATGATACCATAGAAGCTGGTTTAAATAAAAACGGACCTCGGGTTTTAAATTTTGCAAATATTTTAAAATACGATTATTTCCCACTTGCCGAAACGCTCGAAGTGGTTTTAAGTATTGTAAAAGAGGCAATGGGAACGCCAATCGAAATTGAATTTGCGGTTGATTTGAGCAAAAAAAATCCTGAAGGAATTCCCACTTTTTATTTATTGCAAATAAAACCGTTATTAGGAAATGAAAAAGATTTTCATGTCGATTTTTCGAAGTTTGATGATCAACATATTATTTTGAAGACATCGAAAAGCATGGGTAATGGTAAAATAGATGAAATATACGATGTGGTGTATGCAGTGCCAGAATGGTTTGATCATATGAAAACCGAACATATGGCAAAAGAAATAGAACAAATTAATACTAAAATGATGCGTGCTGGTAAAAAGTATATTCTTATTGGGCCAGGACGTTGGGGAACACGCGATAAATTTATTGGGATACCGGTAGTTTGGTCGCAAATATCGGCAGCAAAAGTTATTGTCGAAGTAGAGCTTCCAAATTTTCCATTGGACGCCTCGTTAGGGTCACATTTTTTTCATAATGTAACTGCAATGAATGTTGGATATTTTTCAATAAAGCAAATGAATTCTGACGATTTTGTGAGTTGGGAAAAATTATCAAAATTTAATGTAATTGAGCAAACAAAATTTTTTAGACATATTAATTCAGAAAAACCTTTTACAGTATATATGGATGGAGGCACTCAAAAGGCCATAGTTGTTAATGAGTCTTAATGATTAACGCAAATGGTATGGTTTTAATATACCATTTTTTTGATGAGCATTTAAGATACGTACACAAGACTTATTTTTTTTAACTTTCGATATATTAAGCTACCTTTGCAAAATTTTTTTTGAATTACTTTATTTATGCAAAAGATTAGAAATGTTGCTATCATTGCTCATGTGGATCACGGCAAAACTACACTAACAGATAAGATTATTTATCAATCGAACCTTTTCAGAGAAAATCAGGAGCAGAAAGAGTTGCTTCTTGATTCTAACGATTTAGAAAGAGAGAGAGGAATCACTATTTTTTCAAAAAATATTTCTGTATTTTATAAAGATCATAAAATTAATATTATAGATACTCCGGGACATGCCGATTTTGGTGGAGAGGTAGAACGTGTTTTAAATATGGCTGATGGTGTATTATTGTTAGTGGATGCATTTGAAGGACCTATGCCTCAAACACGTTTTGTATTACAAAAAGCCATTGAAATGGGGTTGAAATTAATTGTTGTGATAAATAAGGTAGATAAAGATAATTGTCGTCCTGATGTGGTACAAGAAGAAATTTTTGAATTGATGTACAATTTGGGAGCCACCGATGAGCAGCTCGATTTTCCAACGGTATATGGTTCATCAAAACAAGGGTGGATGTCGAACCATTGGAAAAACAAAACAGACAACATTTATTATTTATTAGATACTATTATTGCTTCAATTCCAGCCCCAAAATATGTAGAAGGTACTCTTCAAATGCTTATATCATCGATGGAATATTCTTCGTATGTAGGAAGAATTGCTATTGGAAAAGTAAAAAGAGGAATTATAAAACAAGGTCAGTTAGTAGCAATTGTTAAACGTGATGGTAGTATTATAAAATCGAAAGTAAACGAGTTGTACGTATTCGAAGGATTAGGGAAGAACAAAAAAAATGAAGTTGTTTGTGGCGAAATATGTGCAGTTACTGGTTTAGAAGGCTTTGAAATTAGCGATACACTTGCCGATATCGAAAATCCGGAACCGCTACCACCGATTCCGATCGATGAACCTACTATGAGTATGTTATTTACTATAAACGATTCTCCCTTTTTTGGTAAGGAAGGCAAATTTGTTACATCGCAAAAGCTAAAAGAACGATTGTTTAAAGAAACAGAAAAAAACTTGGCTTTACGTGTCAAGGAAACTGAATCTGCCGATAAGTTTGTTGTTTATGGTAGAGGAGTTTTACATTTATCTATATTAATTGAAACCATGCGGCGCGAAGGTTATGAGTTTCAAGTAGGAAAACCCATTGTGCTTACCAAGAATATTAATGGTACTATATATGAGCCCATCGAAGAGCTTACCATAGATACCCCCGATGCTGTTGCTGGTAAAGTAATAGAACTTATTAATAAGCGTAAAGGTGAGTTAATATCGATGACCCCCAAAGGAGATATGCAGCGATTAGTATTTTATGTCCCTGCACGTGGTTTAATTGGTTATAGAACGCCTTTAATGAATATTACATCGGGCGAAGCCATATCTGCTAGTCGCTTCAAAGGATATGAACCTTGGAAAGGCGATATCTCTGGACGCAGCAATGGTGTTTTGGTTGCAATGGAGACCGGTACGGTTATTGCTTATGCTTTAGACAAGCTGCAAGATAGAGGATTTTTCTTTGTAGATGTTGGTGAACAAGTTTACCAAGGTCAAATTGTCGGAGAATACACTCGTAATGAAGATTTAGTTGTTAATGTTTCTAAAACAAAAAAACTCACCAATATGAGAGCGAGTGGTAGTGACGAAAAAGTTAAGATAGCACCACCTGTCATAAAATCGTTAGAAGAATGTTTAGAATATATACAAGACGATGAATATGTTGAAATTACGCCCAAAAACATTCGTATGCGAAAGATAGTCTTAGACGAAATTGAACGAAAAAAAATGAAAAAAAATACAAATGCAGTTTAGTATTAAATGGATGCTAATACATTATTTCGCAAAATGATGGATTTCTCTTATCAGTATTTTTCGAATGGCTGGTGATAATGTTTCCAGATAGTGATCTTGAAGGAAAAAATCAATTTCGTTAGTTAATTCAGGATATTTATGAGCAATACGCATAACGGTTTTAATAGCATGATACCGAATAGATGAGCTCTTGTTGATTTTTTCCCAAATTGATATGCAATGATTAAACAAAATTCCTTCGTCTTTATTGTAAATGTTCATACGAGATATGATCTTTAAAAATTCTCTTTGTGAGCTCTCATTAACATCGGGTAATAAGGTTATCATCTTTTTTATGTGTTTCTGCAATCGAACATCATTGTCGTGCATAAAGTGATGAATCATCCATGCGGCTCTCCACGAAAGTTTTGAATTATTATTGAGTGCAAGTGCTAACAACTCATCAAAAGATTCAGGATGAGAAGAAATGTATAAAACCATTTGCTTTTTATATGAGCTTGATAGCACTTTTTCTAAATTTGTTGACATAGTTTTAATTTTTTTACCCGGTATAATATTTATAAGCAACTCAGCATAAATGATTAATTTTCCAAAAATACAATAAAAATGATAAAAAGCTGACTATAAAAGACAGCTTTTCGATAAAAAAATGTTGCATTAGAGAATGTACAATTGACCAATCAATAAGTTATTTTAATTCAATTTTCGCAATAAAAAAGCGAAAGCAATTAAGAATTTGAATGTATTTATTTTTTCTTTTTACATGTTGTATTTATACCCAAAGGTACATACAATGGACAAAAACTTATAAGACTGGTAAGTACAAATACGATGGATAGGATTAATAATACTATGCCTAAAGTTCCTGTTAAGATGTTAGTAAAATAAAGAATTGTGATTACTGCGGCAATCATAATTCGTATGATTTTATCCGCATTTCCGATGTTTTTATTCATATTGTTTATAAATTTAAGAGTTTGTAATTATTTTCGAATATGGGTTATGGTAAATTCTGTTCTACGATTTTTTTGATGTTGTTCTTCAGTACAATCAACACCATCGGGGCATGCTTCACGCAGTTTTTCTTCACCATATCCTTTTGCAATTATGCGTTTAGGGTCTATTCCTTTTGAAATTATATAAGAAACAGCCGATTCTGCTCTTCGTTGAGAGAGGGATTTATTATAAGGATTTGAACCACGAGAATCGGTATGTGAACTTAACTCAATATCAATTTCAGGATGTTCTTTTAAAATGTTAACTAATTTATCTAATTCGATCGCTGCATCGGGGCGGATGTTCCATTTGTCGAAATCGTAATAGATATTTTCAAGAACAAAGGTTTTGTTGATTTCAATTTTATCGAGTATAAGATTAATGCTCATAGTATCTGAGTTTGCGATGGCGTTTATATTTTTAGTAGTTCCTAAATAACCTTCTTTATCCGCTTTAAGTACAATGGCAGAACCATAGTGTGTTAAAAAAGAGTTTTCTCCGTAAAGGTCTGTAGTTAGTTTTGTTGTATATTGATCGAGTGGTTTTTCAATTGTAACGGTAGTATTAGGAAGTGGGATGAGTTTGTTTTTAACTTGTTCAAACGTATTGATTTTTAGAATAATTTGTTTAGCAAAAAAGTAAATGTCGTCACTGCCTTTGCCTCCATCGCGGTTTGATGAAAGATAGCCAATTTTACCGGGCTCGGTAAAATATGGTAAGAAGTCGTCTTTAGGTGAATTGATGGGATATTTTAAGTTTTCGGGATTTGCCCATTTTTTTTGTTGTCCATGGGTTTTAAAAATATCTAACCCGCCCATGCCAAGATGTCCATCGCTTGAGAAGTAAAAAGTCCCATCTTTATCGACAACCGGAAACATTTCGCGGTCTTCGGTATTGATTGTTGGTCCAGCATTTTGAGGTTCAGACCAACTACCATCTGTGTTTTTTAAACAAAACCAAATGTCGCTTTTCCCAAAACCACCAGGCATGTCCGAAACGAAATATAAAATATTGCCATCAGGCGAAAGAGTAGGGTGACCTACAGAGTACTGTTCAGAATTATTATACTGAAATGGTTTAGAGTTTTGCCATTTACCATCTAAATATTCAATGGTGTAAATTTCCAGACGATTTATATAGCTAACTTCTTCATTATCATCAAGAAATTCGGATGGGTTGGAATTTACTGGTGGAGCTTTAACTTTTTGAAGTTTAGTCTTTGTCAGATATAGAAGGTTGTTGTTTTTGTCAAAAATTACGGGACCATTATGAAAGGTGTTGTTAATACCATCCATTTCGCTGTGGATTTCCTTGTTATTCAAATCGGGTAGATGATAAACTCTTAGGTATGGATTACCTGTCCAATTAAATATCTCTTCTGGTTTATAGTTTTTTTGTTCTTCTTTTCTGTCTGAAATAAACAAAAAATCGCCTTCGAAAGCTGTCATACCAAATTCGGAATAGGGAGTATTAACATCGCTCAAATTCTGAACATTAAAAAGTTGTGGTTCATTTATCCATAACTCTGCTTGTTTGCAAGATTCAATCCATTGAGGAACTTTGGATGATAAATGAGGAAAAAGCTCGGCATAACGGTTAAAAACACTGATAGCTGATTCATACTCGGCAGATGTTTTAAGGGTAAAAGCATAGTTTAAAAGTTCTTTGGGCGAATAGACTCTTAAGCCGTTAATCTTTTCAAGCCACATTTGAGCCGATTCCATGTCGTTTATCATAATATAACTTTGAGCGATATCACGAATTAATTCCGGATTTTTAATTTCTTTCTTTTTGCTTATTTCTTCATACAGCGCTATTGCTTTTGAAAATTCGTAATTTTCTTTGTATTGTTTGGCTTTTTCCAGTTTGTTCTGGCTATATATTGCGTTGCCTAGCAAAGCAATTATCATTATGAATAATGTTGTTTTCATAAAAATCAGTTTTTTAAAAATTAAAAGTATCTTGGAGTTAACATTTTGGTTTTTGGAGTTTTAGCAAAATAATATCCGACCAAAATTTCATGTCCATAAAAATTATTGAGTTTATTTAACGAATATTGATAGCTGTAACCTATGCGTAAATTATCCGTCGCATTATAATCAAGCATAAATATAATGGCATCTTTATAATTCAATGATTGATCTAATTGATTACTTGTAATTATTTTTGCTCCTGTACGATAGGTAACCCCAAACCAAACGGTATTTTTATATAAAATGTAAGTGCTTAAATCAATATTAGTCAATGATTTCAAGTCTTCTTTAATCATAAAACTGGGTTTTATTTTAAAGGTTTCGTTGAGTTTAATTACATATCCCGATGTTAAATAAAAATGTTGACGTTGTGCGGTGGTTAGTAAATCATCTGGTGATTTAATATTGGCAGTAAGGTCTGATATAGAGAAACCGGCATAAAACCTCTTTGAGAATAAAAATAATCCAAATTTACTGTCAAAAAGCGATGTACTGACATTGGTTTTTGGAATGGAGGGGTCGATTAAATTTTCATCGTTAACAGTAAATTTGTTCCCATCAACATTGAAATATGAAATGCCTGCTGATAATCCTAAAGATAATCTCCAATTTTGTGATAATCGCAGTTTATATGCATAACTTCCATATACAGATGTCTGTTTTTGAGCTCCGAGTTCGTCTTGCATAAAATGGATACCAACACCCATTGTATTAAAAATTGGACCTTCGGCACTTAATGTTAATGTTTTAGGAGCTCCTTCGAGTCCGTACCATTGGGCATTGTACATGGCATTGATGTTGACTAAACCTTTGGCTCCGGCATAAGCTGGATTTATTACCAATTGGTTGAATACATATTGGCTATAGTGTGCATTTTGCTGTGAAAATGCTTGAATACTTGCCAAAAGTATGATGCTGAATAAAGATATTTTTTTCATAGTTGTAAGTTTTTAACGTAAAATTGTAATATAACCACTGTATTCTTGCCATTCATCACAAACTTTTAATTTTAGAATGTAGAAATAAGTGCCTTCATTTAAATCACTACCATTCCAATTGTTTGAGTAATTCTTTGTTGTGTAAACTTCATTACCCCAACGATTGTAGATAAATAATTCATTTTCCTTGAATTGCTCTAAATTATCGATTTCCCATGTTTCATTTATACCATCGCCATTGGGTGTAAATACATTGTTGATACTAGGAAGAACTACTACTGTATTCATTTGAACATTTAATGATTTTTCTATTTCACATCCATTGAGATCTTTTACCCATATTTGATTTATTCCGGGACTTAGTAAATTCGATTCAAAACCACTATCTCCATTAGACCATGTAATTTGGTAAGGAGGTGTACCTCCTTGAACTGATATTTGTGCTTGACCGTATGAATTTAAATAACAATCTGGATTTACCATATTTACTATTTCAACAGAGATTGGAGTTGCCTGCGTTATTTCAAAAGATGTATAAAAAGGACAACCGTTTGAATCGTGAATATAAACTTCGTAATTTCCTGAACTTAACTGAGAAACTATATTATTATTTAAAGGTTGATTGTTTAAATAATAGCTGTAAGGTGGAACACCTCCTTGAGCATTGATAGCAACCGATGCATCGTTTGAATTAAAACAAAGGTTTTGATTTAATATTGAAACATTGGCGGATAGTGTATTTAAGTTTACAACTGGTACTTCATAGGTAGCACTCATACAATTATTACCATCAGTAACTACTAATTGCAAAGTGTCATTGATAGGTAAGTTGTCAAAAATATGTTCACTTGAGTATGTAGAACCTCCATTTATTGAATATTGATAAACTCCATTACCACCGTTTGCCAATATCTCTATTCCAACATGGCCTGTTTTGCAATAGGTATGATAAGTTACATTAAGAGGTTCCGGATTATTTAAGTTGACAAAAATTTGATTTGAACAACCATTGGCATCTGAAACCACAACGGAGTAGGTTCCGGCGGTTAATCCGCTGAATGTGTTCGAGCTTTGAGCCGCACCGCCGTTGAGGCTGTAGCTGTATGCACCCGTTCCACCTTGAGCGGTGATGGTGATGTATCCGTCAGCAGCGTTATTACACGAAACTTGCGAACTTACATTAGCTGTAGCAGTGAGTTGAGAAGGATTAGCAATGATGATATTCGAAACATTGAAACTGCAACCATTGGCATCTGAAACCACAACGGTAAAAGTTCCGGCGGTTAATCCTGTAAATGTGTTCGAGCTTTGAGCTGTACCGCCGTTGAGGCTATAGCTGTAAGCACCTGTTCCACCTTGTGCGGTGATGGTGATGTATCCGTCAGCAGCGTTATTACACGAAACTTGCGAACTAGCATTGGCTGTAGCAGTGAGTTGAGAAGGATTACTGATTAGTATATTATTTAAGGTATAAGAACAACCATTCGCATCCGAAACGACTACGGAATATGTTCCGGCTGTTAATCCGCTGAATGTGTTCGAGCTTTGAGCCGTACCGCCGTTGAGACTGTAGCTGTAAGCACCCGTTCCACCTTGAGCGTTGATGGTGATGTATCCGTCAGCAGCGTTATTACACGAAACTTGCGAACTTGCATTAGCTGTAGCAGTGAGTTGAGAAGGATTAGCAATGATGATATTCGAAACATTGAAACTGCAACCATTGGCATCTGAAACCACAACGGTAAAAGTTCCGGCGGTTAATCCTGTAAATGTGTTCGAGCTTTGAGCTGTACCGCCGTTGAGGCTATAGCTGTAAGCACC